>NZ_JBSMDE010000076.1:0-9887 GCF_056497305.1 Caldithrix sp.
ATGGGGTTTAAAACAAAAGCTCGCCATAAATGCTTCGCCCTCACAAAGTCGCGGTTTGAAGCACGAGTTACATTGCTCTTTCGAATGGTCTGCCAATGTAAGGGATTCTCAGAATGACATGCCGGCATGGTTACTCACCGCCTGGGTATAAGTTGCCCCTTCGCAAATTAATTCGTAATTCGTAATTTTTAATTTTTAATTTAAAAAATACTTCCCTGTGCGCTCTGTGGTTGTTTAAATCCCCAAGGAAGTTTTTTGGTTGCGGCTTTGCTGCCTTAGGATTTGAGATTTTATGAAAAAGGAGCTGAGTACCATAAAAAAGAAAAGGTGAAGATGCTGACATCTTCACCTTTGGTTGTGGAGTTGGGGTTGCTTTTAACGGAACATTTGTAGGACTAACTGTGGGGCAGCGTTCGCCTGAGTTAACGAAGTCATGGAAGTCTGTTGCAAAATCTGCAGTTTCATCACTTCCATTTGTTCTTTGGCAAAATCGGCATCTTCTAATGTGCTGCGCACGGCCTCGGTGTTGGTAATGGCGTTCGTCAAATTGGACTCTTTAGATTGTAACCGGACTTTAAATTCTCCCAAAGCCCGCATGTTTTGCGCCAGGGTATCGATAGCACTGGAAATGGTGCTAATCGCCGTGCTGGCGCCATTGGCCGTGGTCAGGTCAAGGCTGTCGATGCCCAGAGTTGCGCTATCGGCAGCGCTTAGCGTAACATGTAACTGTTCGTCGCCCTGCTCGCCAGTCTGGAAGTACGTATCGAAGGAGCCATCCACCAGCGCATTCTCGTTGAATGTCGTATTATCAACGATATCTTCGATCTCGTTGATTAAGGCGGATACCTGTCCATCAATGGCAGAACGCTGCGTACTGTTTAAGCTGCCGTCCGCGGCCTGGGTAGCTTTTTCTTTCAATGTTTGCAAAATATCCATGATATTGGCGTATGCCCCTTCGGCCACGTCCAGAATATTCTGCGCATTGGAAACGTTGTCCAGCGCAACCTGTAAACCGCGCTTGCGTGCTTCCAGTCCGCGAGCTAACATATAGCCGGCCGGGTCTTCGGAAGCCGAATTGATTCGTTTGCCTGTAGCCAGACGGTATTGATGACCGGCTATCTGATCACTGATCCGGGATAGAATGTTAACATTCTGTAATGCCGGAATGTTGGCGTTGATTCTGGTTAAGTCTGCACCCATGACTTTACCTCCTAATCCTCTTTTTACTTTTTGTTAACTGCACTCTACTTCATTATTCGTGGCCTGGAATTATTTTTTAAATTTTAAAAACATTTTTTTTAACAGGCATGCGCCCATTGCCGGTTTGAGCACAGTACCCGGGCTACCGGGGCCCGGGTGTTGTTTTAGCTGAAATCAATGAGTTCACTCTAAGACAGCGGAGCCGCGATCTCTAATCAACTACATGAAACACAGCAAAAACAAAAATCCACAACAGAGCATTATCTTAATTAAAAAATACGAATTACGAATTATTTTGTGAAGGGGCAAGTTGTGCCCATCGTTGTTGGCTGTCATTCCATCCCCCCTCACCGTCTTTTCTCAGGCCAGCTTTACGCTAACCATTCAATGGGCCGGAAATTAATGTTTTGTTTTGAATGTTTCGAATATCTAAATTGTAAGAAGACAAATGAAGGGTAATCAATGGCATTGAAAATAGAAGTCTTAAACAGTGAATCCGGGTTTAAAGCTCTTGAAGCTGAGTGGCAACTTTTAGTTCAGCAGGTAAAACCCGATTCGATTTTTTTGACCTACGAATGGCAATATCACTGGTGGAAGAATTATCAAAATCAGTTAAATCAGCCCCAACTGGTTATTGTAACAGTTCGCAATGAACAGGATGGCCGGTTGCTGGCTATTCTGCCTTTGTTCAGACAAAACAAAATATTTCCTTTTAAGCAAACATTTAAAACCATGCAACTAATGGGCACGGAGGTTGAGTCCAGTGATTACCTGGACATCATCTGTGCCGCAGAAAAAAAGGTTTTTTTCTTAAGAAAAATTTTTAGCGCGCTGGAATTTCTTCACTGGCTTGATGCCACAGATGTTTTGATTCTGGAAAATATTCACGACACCTCTTCTTTGTTGCTGGAAAAAGAAGAACTGGACAACCTTTTAAATACGGTCTCTTATCAGTATCGAATAAAAATTTGTCCTTACCTGCCATTACCGGAGAACATTGATCGGGTGCTGTCCAGCCTTTCAAAAAACTTTCGCTCAAATCTGAAACGGGCAAGAAACAAATTTAAACGCCAGGGCTTTCAAATCAATACGGTGCAGGATGAAACGCAGATCGAGTCGGCTATCGATAATCTCTTTAAATTACACGATCAGCGCTTTAAAGCCAAACAGGCCGCAAGCAAATTCAACTTTGACCGTAGAGGCCATTTTCATAAGCAGATCGCCAGATACTTTTTAAAAAATGGCTGGCTACAGCTTTACCAGATTTTTGATCAACAACAGGTGATCGGGAGTTTGTACTGTTTTAAATTTCAAGATAGCATGATGTATGTTCAGGGAGGATTTGATCCGGCTTATGCTCAGTATGGGCTGGGCAATCAGATTATCTTAAAAGCAATTGAAGACGCCATTGCCCTTAAATTAAAGAAATTTGATTTTATGCGCGGCGCAGAAGCTTACAAATTTAAATGGACCGATAAAAAGATATTTTTGCACCAAATCATCTCGCCTCTCTCCCTTAAAGCGAAACTGTATTTTGCCTTGCAGGATGTGATCTTTAAAACAAAGAATCTGGTCAAACAAGTAATCAAAACGAAATCATGAAAATATTAAGCACGCTTCGGCCTGCCTTCTTTCCTGACCTGCTCTATTTCTGGCAAATGTTTCAGAGTGATGTTGTCATCTGGACCGATCATCTTCAGTTCAGTAAAGGCGGAACGATCAACCGCTCGGCCCCGCTACATAGCACGCAGGATATTCTGACCATTCCGCTTCGCCATAATCAAAAACCTTTGTCCATCGCTGCAAAACAGATGGATGAGCAAAGCACATGGAGACAGAAACATTTAAAGACGTTGCACCATCTGTTTCATCACTTTCCTTTTGTGGAATATTATCTTCCACGGATTGAGGACACATATCGGTTTCCTGAACAGAATCTTGGAAATTTTCTCTTTTCATTGACAGAACAGATAGTTCATTGGTTACACTTGCCCGTGCAGCTGGTGCGTTCCAGCCAATTACCGACAAAAGAGGATGCCACAGAAAGCGTTCTGGCCTGGTGCGAACAATTTGCCTGCCAGGCCTATGCCTCCCAATCCATTACATTTGAAAAAGGCTGGATCAAAGCCTCTAAGTTAAAAATCCGCGATGTTAAACCACTGATATTTGCTCCATTACCTGCTTCATCTTTTTTGAACACTTACGCCCGGCGGTCAATCATTCCCTTCATTTTGCAATTTGGTCCGGAAGCAGGCTATATTTTAAAACAGTTTTCCTGGAAGGACATGACTCCATCGTTTGGCTGAAACACTTTTGCAGTCAGAAATTTAGGATACTTCCTTCAAAAGATCTAATCCCGCCACAGCGGGATGCGAAAATTTTTAAGCTGAAGATCCTACCCCCCCGGCCCCCTTCCCTTCTTTTAATAAAGGGAAGGGGGAGCAAATTGTGCCGCTTTTCTGAGTTTTCGCCTTTCATGTCAATAAATTTCATTTTTTTTCGAAATTTTTATGCTCTCTGTGGCATTGTTTTTGGTTGCGGTTTTGCTGCCTTAGTTAATTAGTTGAATAGGTGTTATGTTTAAAAGTCAGCACTACTCTCGGTGTGCAATAGAAAATTTTCCTTTTCTGGCGTTTAGAAAAGGTATTAACTTTTTTGAACTTGTTAAGGGAAATAATAAAGCCTCTTAATCAAGGAAAACCTTTACAAGTTCAAAAAAGTAAAAAATTATTAATTAACGCCAGAAAAGGAAAAAAAGCTGTAACGGCGGTCGTTGCAAAAAAGGCATCCTTTCTTATATTAGAAAGAAAACCTAAAATAATGTAAAATTAACCAAGAAAGGATGCCAAAATGAATCAGTCACAACAAATTAATAAGGTAAATTTTGAAGGGCAATTCTTTTTTATTGGGATTGATGTCCATAAAAAAAGTTGGACAATCACAATCAGGTTAAATGGCATGGAATTAAAAACTTTTACCATGGAACCAAACGCCAAAAAACTCGAGAAGTTTTTGAAGAAGAATTATCCAGGCGGACATTATTTCTCTGTTTATGAAGCAGGATTTAGTGGGTATTGGCTTCACTACCAGTTGAACGAATTAGGTATCAAGAACATGGTGGTTAGTCCTGGTGATGTACCTATTAGCAATAAAGAAAAGAGTTACAAAGATGATGCGATTGATTCGCGTAAGTTAGCAAGGGAATTAGAAAATAATTCACTCGAAGCGATTTATGTGCCTACTCCTAAACAAAGCGCCACTCGCCAAATATCACGACTGTACGCACTGCAAAGTAATGAGAATAAGAAAATCAAACTAAGGATAAAATCATTTTTAAATTACCTGGGAGTTGAGATACCTTTTGAAGTTGGGAGTCGCTGGTCTAATCGATTAATTAATTGGTTAGAAAAACTGGAATTAGAGAATGAAGGAGATCGTTATTATCTGGATCAGTTAATCCAAAATTTGAAAGCCAAACGAAAAGAACTTTTAGCCACTTTAAAGTTAATAAGAAAAAACTATTCTGACCATGAAGTGGTAAAACGATTACGTACGGTTTCAGGTTTTGGATTAATAACCGCCTTTACCTTTTATGCGGAAATAATGGATATTCATCGTTTTTCTAACCAGAATAAGTTAGCTTCCTATGTTGGTATAATCCCCTCTCTTAAATCGTCAGGGAATAAAACTCGAGTTCAAGGGCTTAATCATCGTCAGAATAAGCTATTAAAATTCAGAATAATTGAATCAGCCTGGGTGGCTGTAAAAAATGATCCGGCTTTAACGGCAAGTTACATGAGCTATATTAAAAGAATGCCAAAGCAGAAAGCGATCATCAAAATAGCCAGGAAACTATTAAACAGAATGCGTAGTGTATGGATTAATCAAGAAGAATATCAATTAGGGAGAATGATATAGAAAAGTTTTAGAAAAAATCCGATCTCGTTTTGCGCAGACCGCTTTGTTCAACCTGCATTTACAGAAAACTGTAAATTGCTTTTTATAGACTGCGGCTGCGCTTTTATCACCAATAACAGACATCTTGTGGCTTTACATAAATGGTAAAAACCACTAATAACAGTTTGATCGGATATTTTATTATTAGAGAAATTTGGAGTAAATTTTTTAAGATGAATAATAAGAAAGGATGCCTCTGCCCAAAATTAAGAAAAAACGATTTTTATTTGACTTTTAACATGGTAGTGTCAAAAGTTACATAAAAAAATGAAAGATAAGAAGATGAAAAATTTCCCTTTCCGAATGGTAGAAAAAGGTACAACTTTATCCTCATTTGTCAAGATCAAGCCTACGGTGCTTCGCAATCTTGACAAATGAGTCTAAAGTTTAAAATGTTTCACTACCATTCGGAAAGGAAAAAACTGGAAAGAGGATCAACAGAATAAACAAATACAATTGTTCTTTGACAAAGCTTCAGGCTGCCATTTGCAGAATTTTAGTCCATTTACCTTGAATCGATTGGATTTTTTGTAATTCGGGAACTTCAATAGGCGTATGATAATTAAGACTATTATGATGCATTAAGAAGTTGCAGTGATTGACAAAGTTGTGAACGTTTTTTCGTCATTAAAGTAGAGATACTGATGCGGGGCATTGCAATGAGAGCAACGGATGGCCTTGGGGACAAGATTATTTTGCATGTTCTTTTAAGTACCGGTTTACTTTGTAATAGAGATTAACAGCAGGCTTAGAAAGCCTGTCCGGCTGCGCCAGCCAGACGGGTTCAACTGCTTCTAAAGGGGCCAGAGGATCGATTTTAAAATTTTTGTAATTTAGATGTTTTTCTTTAAAATCGTCTCTGGGCTTTAGATCGGAATATTTGTCTTTTAGAATGAGATTGATTTCGTCAATAAGTTCAAGGAGTTCTTCACGATTGAACTTTTTGCAAAGCCAGATAATTAATTTACGAAATTTTAACATCTGTCCGGTTGCCACGGCCAGACGGGCCTGTCCGGCTGCGTCTTGCCAGACTGGCGGGCCTGTCCGGTGGCCAGACGGGCCTGTCCGGTGGCCAGACGGGCCCGTCCCTGAAATTCGGGATTTTTCCATTGCTACAACAGGTTGGAGCTGCCAGAAAATTAAGAAAATTTGCCACACAGGTCTTCGCCCTCTCCCAGATTTTTATTCTGGGAGAGGGGGATCAAGGGGGTGAGGGCAATTAATTTCTTTGCTCTCTTTGCGCTTAATGATCTCTTCTTAATAGAAAAGTCATCCCTTCTTAAGGTTTTTTAGCTGTCGCCATGCTGCTTTAACTTCTTTTTATTGATGATTTAAAATTTGTTAATTGAAACCAGACCCCTCAGCAACGGAAACCAAATTATTTTGTTGTTGTTTAATTTTATTCATAATTTATTTAAAGAAGTTTTAATCCTTGGGTAAGCCATGTCCGTTAAAAAATCTGAATTTCAACCGTTTGATTCACCGTTAGTCGAACACGGCTACGGAACCCGCTTCCAGGGTTTCCAGCATCTGATGCGCCATCGAATTCGTGATATTTTACTGGTTTCCAGTCTGTACGATTTGTACGTGTTTGAAGAAGACGGACGCCTTTATGAACTCATCCGTCAGGAGTACCAGGGACTAAATTTAAGCCACATTCCGGAAATCACGCGCGTCTCCAGGGGCGAAGAGGCCCTGACCCTGGCTGCTGAAGACAAACGGTTCGATCTGGTAATTACAACGCCCCATATTGAAGACATGGATTCCACGCAACTGGCCAGAGCAATTCGAGAATCGGGCTTAAAAATTCCGGTTGTACTTCTGGCTTATGATAACCGCGAGCTATCTGAACTGCTCAATCATGCCGATGCCAGAGTATTTGACCGGATATTTATCTGGACAGGCAACTTCCGCATCATCGTGGCCATAGTCAAACATTTAGAAGACATCATGAACGTGGAACAGGATACGCGTCTGGTCGGTGTGCAATCCATCATTTTGATTGAAGATAATGTACGCTTTTACTCCGCCTACCTGCCCTTGCTCTACACCGAAATTTTAAAACAATCGCAACGTTTAATTTTAGAAGGTATTAATCTGACCCACAAATACCTGCGTATGCGGGCGCGGCCCAAAATTTTACTCTGCACCACCTACGAAGAGGCCTGGAACTATTTTGAAAAATACCAGGATACCATTTTAGGGGTTATTTCAGACATCGATTTTAAAAGAGGGGGCCGGGATGATCCCGAAGCAGGATTAAAATTTGCCATAGAAGTTCGAAAACGTCACGATGACATTCCGGTTCTTCTGCAATCGAACAACGCTCAATTCAAAGAGCGAGCTTTGTCGATTGGTGCCCATTTTGTTCTAAAAGATTCGCCTACGCTTTTGAAAGAATTGCGCCAATTCACCATTTCGCAATTTGGTTTTGGCGATTTCGTTTTCAGGACTCCGGCAGGTGTGGAGGTCGGACGGGCCACGGATTTGCTCTCTCTGGAAGAACAACTAAAGGTCGTTCCACCGGAAAGCATTAAATACCACGCTGAACGCAATCATTTTTCGACCTGGCTGAAAGCCCGAACCGAATTCTGGCTGGCTCATAAATTGCGCCCGCGCAAAGTGAGCGATTTTCCTTCCCTTGAAGCTTTGCGTCAGCATTTAATCGAATCTCTTAGAACTTATCGCAAGATAAGACAACAGGGTATCATAACTGACTTTAAACAGGAATCATTTGACGTACAGAGTGGTTTTGCCCGTTTAGGCGGCGGGTCGTTGGGGGGAAAAGCGCGTGGTTTAAGTTTTGTGAACACCCTGATTACCAACTATCAACTCACTGAGCGCTTTCCGGGTGTGAGGATATTTGTACCGCCAGCCATTGTGCTGGGCACCGATGTTTTTGATGCTTTCCTTGATGAGAACAATTTACGTGAATTTGCCTTAAGCAGCAACGATGATGTGGAAATCACGCGCCGTTTTCTGACTGCTACAAAATTCCCGCAAGAAATCATCGCAGGACTGATTTCCTTTTTAGAGCTGGTACACGAACCTCTGGCCATTCGGTCGTCCAGCTTACTGGAAGATTCGCAATACCATCCCTTTGCTGGGGTTTACCAGACCTACATGATCGCCAATAACCATGAAAATCCGCTGATTAGATTGAATGAATTGCTCAATGCCATCAAGCGCGTTTATGCCTCCACCTTTTACCAGGCGGCCAAACAATACATCCGCATGACCAGCTACCGTCTGGAAGAGGAAAAGATGGCCGTAATCATTCAGAAGATGGTGGGCTCCAGACACCAAAACCGCTTCTACCCCACCTTTTCCGGAGTGGCAAAGAGTTACAATTTTTACCCCACTCCCCCGCAAAAGCCGGAAGATGGGATTGCTTCGGTAGCTCTGGGACTTGGTGAATGGGTGGTTGAGGGCGGCAATACCCTTAAATTTTCGCCCAAATACCCCAACCACATCGCCCAGTTTTATTCCATTAAGGAATTTTTAAGAACCAGCCAGCACAAATTTTATGCCCTGGATTTCGACCAGCACTCCAGTGAATCTTTACAACCGTTCGACGAAGCAGTATGTCTTTTCCCTCTAAAACAGGCCGAAAACGACGGCTGTCTCTATTACGTCGGCTCTACCTATTTGGCGTACGAAGATCGCATTGTGGACGGACTATCCAGACAGGGAGCCAGAGTGGTCAGTTTTGCTCCTATTTTAAAACACAAACTCTTCCCCTTAAGTCAGATATTAACCCTGCTGTTAAAAATGGGAACCTGGGGCATGGGCACGCCCGTTGAAATTGAATTTGCCGTCGACATGTCAGCCAAAGATGACCAACATAAAAAAGATTTTGGCGTTTTACAAATGCGCCCGCTGGTTCTCAAACGGGAATTGGAACAGATTAATCTGGATGACTATCAGGACGATCAGATCATCTGCCACTCTCCTTGCATTCTAGGACACGGGATTATTCGGGATATTTACGATATTGTCTATGTGGATTATGACAAATTCGACCGGGCAAAATCCAGGCAGGTAGCAGAAGAGGTCAATCGCTTAAACGCCATTCTGGTTAACGAAAAGCGTCCCTATTTGCTGATTGGGGTCGGTCGCTGGGGCTCATTAGACCCCTGGCTTGGCATTCCGGTTAACTGGGAACAAATCTCAGGCGCCAAAGCGATTGTGGAAGCCAGTTTCAAAGATTTTATGGTTGAACCTTCGCAGGGCTCCCATTTTTTTCAGAACCTGACCTCGTTTATGGTCGGCTATTTTACAGTCAACCAGTTTAAAAACAAAGGTTTTATTGATTGGGAATGGCTTAAAAACCAACCCGTGCAAAATCATTTCGAATTCACCTATCACATTCGTCTTCCCCGGCCAATTACGGTTTTAATGAACGGCCGTAAAAATCAGGGTATTATTACCAAACCGGAATAGACATTTGCGAGAGGGAAAATAGCAACCTTGCTTCGATCCTTACTATCAAAGCACAAATGGCAAATCTTACTTCCGGCGAGGTTCTTTTTACACCTGCAGGATGAGCGATGACCGGTCTTTAAACTCACTTAGAATACTTCCTTCAGAAGATGAAATGCAATAGCGTGCGAAAATTTTTGTGCCGTGTGGTGGAGTGAAACTGTTGAATTGTTGATTTGTTGAATGGTTGAATGAGCATCGGGCTGACATTCCGAATTCACACTGATCGTGAATGGGGCCATGAAAGA
>NZ_JBSMDE010000077.1:0-11715 GCF_056497305.1 Caldithrix sp.
TCAAAATTTACAAAGCAAAGACTAAAACGCCTTCTTCCTTTTTTTCAAGGAAAGGGCGCCGGGGGGATGGGTTTTTAAAACAAAAACTCACCTTAAATGCTTTGCCCTTGCGAAGCCTCGAGCCGAAGCTCGAGTTATGTTGCGCCTGCAAATGGTTTGCCAGTGTAAGGGATTCTCAGAATGACATGCCGGCACGGTTCCTCACCGCATGGGCATAAGTTGCCCCTTCGCAAATTAATTCGTAATTTTTAATTTTTAATTTTTAATTTAGTGCTCTCTGTGGTTGTTTAAATCCCCAAGGAAGATTTTTGGTTGCGGCTTTGCTGCCTTAGATGTTTTGAAGGAAGTATTCTATTACACTCTTAACGCTTACACACATACACTTTTCCACGCCAGCGGAAAATTTGTCCTCCCAGTAGAAGGGATTCTGATCCCGATAAATCATGAGAAGAATACATTCTTTAAATATTTTCAATTTGATAAAATTAAAAAAATCAGTAAATTTGACCGAATTATTTTATGAATTAAAAATAGAAATCAAATTTTGATGAACAACACTCAATCTCAATTTTTAAAAAGCTTAGATTATTTCTTTGTTTTACGGCCTATGCTTTTTTACCCCGGCTGGTCAACGTTGCTGGCCGGTTATCTGATCCTTTTTAAAGATCGCTGGTATTTAGGCCCTGCGCACTGGTATTCCCTGGATTTCGGTTTATTACTCGGATTGTTTGTGGCCTTTGCGCTGGCCATGGGTGCCAGCTTTTTGCTCAACCAATTGGCCGACGTGCAATCCGACTTACAAAACAAAAAGCTCTTTTTAATTTCGGAAGGGCATATCTCAAAAAGGGCGGCCGTCTTAGAGGTGATACTCTTACTGCTCTTTTCACTGCTCATTGCCTTAAAAATCGGTACCCATATCTTCCTGCCCATCACGCTTTTCGTCCTGATCACCGGCTATTTTTACAACTTTGCCCCTTTTAAATTCAAGGATCGGCCCTGGTGGAGTTTGCTGGCCAACATGGCCATGGGCTTTTTAGCCTTTGCCCTGGGCTGGTTGGCGGTTAAACAAGAAATGACCAGCGCCCTGTTTGTAGATGCTCTACCTTATCTGTTCTTTAATACCGCACTCTACTTTTTTACAACCCTGCCCGACATTGAGGGCGATCGCCTGGCGAATAAAAAGACACTGGCTGTACAATTGGGATTGAAGAGGATCATTTATCTGGCTTTTCTGTTTTACCTGGGCAGCCTCATTTCTACTTTGCTCTTAAACGATCGATTGGCCATGGTCATTGTCCTTCCGTCTTTACCGTTTTTCATCCAAACTCTGATCAGGCCTCAGGTTTCATCCACCATCCGCGCCACAAAGTTTAGCATTCTGTTTTTTGCCCTGGCGGTCTGCCTTAAAATTCCCTTCTATTTTTTGCTGATGGTGGCCGGTTTCTATTTTACTCGCTGGTATTTTAAACGCCGTTTCCAATTTGACTATCCCAATTTTCAGGGGAAAGGTTAGACAGGGAATCTTTTTTTCTTTAAATTGGTTAAACCATTTTTCCAAAACAGGAAAGGAGTAAAGCGTCTGTGTTAGCCAAAATTAAACGTGGATTACAGAAGACCAGAGAGAATGTTTTTTCTAAATTAAACAATGTTTTTAGTTCTCATACAAAAATCGATGAAGATTTACTGGAAGAAATCGAAGAAATTTTAATCACCGGTGACGTGGGCGTGGACACTACCCTGGAGATTCTTGAGCATTTGCGTCAGCAGATCAAAAAGCAGCATCTGGAAACGCCCGAACAAATTCAGCAATTATTACAAGAGGAATTGAGTAAGCAATTACTGGCCCCTCCGGAAAATCGCGTTGAGCAAAAACCGTTTGTGGTGCTGGTGGTTGGGGTTAACGGCACGGGTAAAACCACGTCCATTGCCAAGCTGACCCATTACTATCAGCAGCAGGGGAAGAGCGTATTGTTGGCAGCAGCCGACACATTCCGGGCGGCGGCCATTGAACAGTTAGAAATCTGGGCCCAGCGATTGGGTTGTGACATCATCAAGCATCAACCCGGCGCAGACCCGGCCGCTGTTGTGTTTGACAGTTTGAGTGCGGCTAAAGCGCGTCAGGTCGATTTTGTCATCATCGACACGGCCGGTCGGCTGCACACCAAGGTCAACCTGATGAGCGAGTTAAACAAAATTTACCGCGTCATTGAAAAGCAGGTACCTGGCGCGCCGCACGAGGTCATTCTGGTTATTGACGCCGGTAACGGGCAAAATGCCATCAATCAGGCGCGTGAATTTGTTAAAGCCGTAAATGTGAATTCCATTTTTTTGACCAAATTAGACGGCACAGCCAAAGGCGGGGTGGTGCTTTCCATCAAACGTCAGCTGGGCATTCCGGTTAAGTACATCGGATTGGGAGAAAAAATGGACGATTTTGAATTGTTTAATCCACAGGAATTTTTGGAAGGATTGTTTGCAAAAGAATGAAAAAGATACACGTAACCACACTGGGTTGTCCTAAAAACATAGTGGATTCGGAGCATCTGCTGGGCCTGTTGAAAATCAATGATTTTCAAATCGGCCGGTCGCCCGAGGAATCGGATGTGTTAATCATAAACACCTGCGGCTTTATCAATGATGCCAAGGAAGAATCCATTCAGGCTATTCTGGAAGCGCTGGAACTCAAAAAACAGGACCCGCACAAAAAGGTGTTTGTGGCCGGTTGCCTGACTCAACGCTACCGTAAGGAAATTGAGCAGGAGATACCCGAAGTCGATGCCATTTTTGGCACCGAAGAGTATGCGGCCATCCTCAAAGCCCTGGGCAAGGGGCATGCCGCTCTGGATAACTTCCATCGCACGCGTTTGATCACCACGCCACGCCACTATGCCTATTTAAAAATTTCGGAGGGCTGTAATCACACCTGCGCCTTTTGCGCCATTCCCGGAATCCGCGGCCCACACCGGAGCAAACCGATTGAACAACTGGTCGAAGAGGCCAGAGTACTGGCCGCCCATGGCGCCAAAGAGTTGATCGTAGTCTCGCAGGACACCTCCTATTACGGCAAGGATTTGTACGGCCGGCAGCAAATTGTTCCCCTGCTACAGTCCCTGGAAAAAATTGAAGGCATCGAGTGGATTCGCGTCCTTTACTGGTACCCCACCAATTTCCCTCTGGATGTGTTGCACTGGATGCAGGATAGCAAAAAATTGGTGCATTACCTCGATCTTCCCATTCAGCACATCAGCCAGCCCGTATTAAAGCAGATGCGCCGCGGAGACACGCGGGAATCGATTCTTAAAATTTTGCACCAGGCCCGCTCCCTGGTGCCGGACATTACTTTACGCACCACGGTCATTGTAGGCCATCCCGGAGAACGGCCTCAGGATTTTGATGATTTACTGCAATTTGTTCAGGAAATGCGTTTCGATCGCCTGGGCTCCTTTCTTTACTCCGACGAAGACGGAACCGCTGCCTTTAACCTGCCTGACAAAGTGGAAGCCAGGATCGCTCAACAACGGCAGGAACAGTTGATGGAAATTCAGCGTGAAATATCTCTGGAAAAGAATCAAGCCATGGTGGGCAAAAAACTTCCTGTTTTGATTGACGAGTACAACTCAGAAATGAATTTTTATCTGGCCCGCACGTACAGTGATGCACCGGAAATCGACAATGAAGTCATCATCCTGGGACAGGGTAAGCAGAACATTGAAGTGGGCCACTTTCAGGAGGTGGAAATTATTGACGCCAGCGAATACGAGCTTTATGCGCGCATTTCCGGTTAATATTTTACAATTATTTAATAATTTTGTATTTTTAGCCCGTAATGTAAGGCTATTAGAGAGATAACATGCAACAAAGATTTTTTGCCACCGTTCTGTTTTTAATCGTTTATTGTTCGCTGGTATTTGGTCAGTACCTGGGGCCAAATAAACAAAGTGGGGTGGGCATCCCTTTTTTTGAAATTGCTTATCAGCAGCGCTTTGATCCGGATCTGGAACATCACCGGCTCATCGTCATGACCAGCCATCTTTATGACGATCTGACCTTCATTAAAAGCGACACCAGCGGATTTGACACCGAATTTGAGATGCTGTTCGCTATTTACGACCAAAATGGCAATGTGGTAACCAGCCGCACCATTAACCGAAAGATTAATGTTACAACCTTTGCTTTAACCAATGACCGTCAAAAGGCCGTCACTATTAAAGAAGAGTTTAAACTGCTTCCCGGAGAATATTCCCTGCTGGCCAAATCGACCGATCTGATTACCAACGAATCGGCCAAAAGAAAGATTAAATTCGCCTTTAAACCTTTTAAAGATAAACCGGTGGCCATCGGTAGTCTGCTTTTTTTGCAGAGTGTAACTCTGGATTCCAGCGGTCAGGTGGTAGATTTTGAACCCACGTTTAGCAATAATTTTACGGTGAAAACCGGCACCTTTTACATCTATTTTGATGTGTTCAGCAAAAACATCGATCAGCCTCTCACTTTGCACTACATTTTTAAAGGGGAAAAACGGCGCAGTAAAAAACGCATTGTAGAAATCGACAGCTCCCTGACTCTGTTACCTAAAAGCCACATCTTCTCGCAGCTCTTCGAATTAAAGCGCAGTCGGCTCAAACGCAATAAATATCTTTTAACGGTCGAGGCCATCTCCGGCAAGAAAAAAGCGACCACCTCACAGGTCTTCTCTTTCTTCTGGTCAACGGTACCCAGCACCCAGGAAGACATTGACCTGGCTTTGCAGCAAATGGCCTACATTTTAAATCCCGATACCCTGAAAAAATACCTCAAGGCCTCATTAAAAGACAAACAGGATTTTTTTGAGCGCTTCTGGAAAGAACGGGATCCGGACCCCAGTACTGCCAAAAATGAATTGAAGGATGAATACTTTAGAAGAGTAAACTACGCCAACACCTACTTTTCAACCATGACCCAGGATGGCTGGGCCACAGACCGCGGACGCATTTTGATCAAATTTGGTTTTCCGGATGATATTGAACGCCACCCGTTCGAAATCGACAGCCCGCCTTACGAAGTGTGGCAATACTACAACCTGCGCAAAACTTTTCTTTTTGTCGATTACACCGGCTTTGGCGATTACCGCCTCGATCCGCGCTATTTTGACGTGGAATTTGAGTAAAGCGCTCGCCTCTTTTTTCTGGTCAAAACAGGCGGAACATTCATTAACCACAAGCAACCACTGGTTGCCCCTCAAAACCATTTTAATCAGCCCCTGATGCCTTTCGAAAGAGTCAAGCATTACGCTTCAAACGTAACCCGATCTTCAGCTCGAAACTCTGCGCAAGCAGAAATGCCTCTCATTAATCACAGGATTTCGGCAAAGCGCAGACATCAATTTCCCCCTCGCCCCGCAAAGCGGGGAGAGGGGGTTAGGGGGAGAGGGCTATAAGGAGGAATCCTTTACATGATTAAAGAGATTCCGGCTCTCGCTTGCGCTCGGCCGGAATGACACGTTCGGGGAAGATT
Source organism: Caldithrix sp. (assembly GCF_056497305.1). NCBI lineage: Bacteria > Pseudomonadati > Calditrichota > Calditrichia > Calditrichales > Calditrichaceae > Caldithrix > Caldithrix sp. The sequence goes on from NZ_JBSMDE010000077.1 coordinate 5,494, forward strand.
TCTCAGCTCTGCACGTCGCTTTCGCTCCGCACATCGGTCGAAATGACAATTAGTGGGCTTAAAGCGCAGGCAGCAAGCCTGCGCCAACCGATGTTCTTCCAGCTCTTGCCTATTACCGGTCTGAGCGTAAGGCTTCTTTTAGAAAAAAATGTTGTAAAGCGAGCACGGTCTTGCCATCTTCAATCTCTTTATTCAAAAGCCTGTGCAGCGCTTCCTGCCGCGACCACTCGATCACCTTAATGTCTTCATGTTCGCTGGCCAGGCCGCCGCCGGCATTCATTCGCTGGCTGGTCTGTGTGTAGCCCAGGTAAATGTAAACACGTTCTGTGGTAATGCCTGGACTGGTGTAAACGGTGGCCACAGGTTCCAGCTCTTCCAGCGCGTAGCCGGCTTCTTCCAGACATTCCCGTTTGGCGCAGGCTTCAGGTGACTCATCATCAACCACACCGGCCACAATTTCATCGATCCAGCCCCCTTCGCCAGCTTCAAACACAGCGTAACGGAATTGACGAATGAGGATGAATGAATCTCTGTCTTTTAAATAGATTAATACGGCAACTGCCGTACCCCGATTTAAATTCAGGCGACGTACTACCGGCGACCAGCTGCCGTCAAATTTTTCAAACTTCAGTTCAGCGCTGTCCACAATGAAAAAATCATCCAGTAAGCGCTCTTTCTTCAGTAATTTTACTTTCATGGTTTTTGACTCCGCTTAAAAATCTGGCTCAAAATAAAGGAAAAAATGAAATCAATGCAAAAATTAAATGGGCCCGCCGTGCTTCAGCACCTTGTTGAAAAAAATTTTGCCTGAAGCCCGATGTGGTGTTACATTTATGAAAAAAGTAACATGGTGCAGAAAAATGAAAGACCCATTAATCCGATTTGGCGTATCGCTACCCAAAACTCTGATCACCCGTTTCGATCAGCTTATTAAAGAAAAGCAATATTCCAACCGTTCAGAAGCCATTCGCGACCTGATCCGGAAAATGCTGATCGAAGAAGAAATTCAAAGCGATCAGGAGGTGCTGGGCGTTTTGCATTTGCTTTACGACCACCACCAGCGGGAACTCAGCGATCGGTTAACCGACATTCAGCACGATTACCACCATCTGATTATCTCCTCCACCCACGTGCATCTGGATCACGACAACTGTCTGGAAGTCATTCTTCTGAAAGGGCGCGCCGGGCAAATCAAACAAATCTCGGATAAGCTGATCGCCATTAAAGGGGTAAAAAACGGACAGCTCTATTTGACTTCTACAGGAAGCAATCTAAAATAAAGCAATGCCATGCAACTGGTTCTACAAAATGTCAGGCGCAAATGCGGACTTTGCCGGGTGAACCCTTTAAGTAAGCTGCTCATGGGGCTGTTATTTTTCATCATTGTCCTGCTCGGCAGAACGCAATCGACGGGACAACTGGTATGGTTGACATTGTGGAGTGCGGCTGCTCTGTGTTTCGCTCTTTCTCTAAATCGCGGTCTAAAAAGTTATTTTCTGCGTAGCGCCGTGATGTTTTTCCTGTTAACCATAGCCCTGCCCTTTACTTCCTTTACCGCCCAGGAGAACGCCTTAATGCAATTGGCCGGTTTACACCTTTTTAAAAGCGGCTTATGGCGCTTTGCCACCATTTTTTTAAAAGCCATGCTGCTTTTGTCCATCTCGTTGATTATTGTCAACAGTACCCCTTACCCCCAGCTATTACAGGCTTTTCAAACATTGAAGATGCCGGGCTGGATTCTGGCCATCTTCATGTACATGTTTCGCCTGCTATTTTTAATGAAAGAAGAAAATCGGCGTTTGAAACGCGCCATCCGCGCCCGCAGTGGGAAGCTGACCTTGAAAAGAAAACTCAAAATTTTAATCGACTTTAGCGTGGTCTATCTGGCCCGCTTAATGGAACGCAGCGAACGGAATTATCAGGCGCTGGTCAGTCGCGGTTTTCGTGGAAAAATCAGATTACTGGATGAACCAGCTTTGCCCGGGAGAGATCTGCTCCTCTTGTTGTGGCCTGTTTTATTTTTGGCAGGAACCTGGCTATGAGTGGGCAGGAATCTGTGGCTTTAAAATTGACGGAAGTGACCTTTTCCTATGAGGCTGATCGTCCGCTATTTACGGATCTCCATTTCACCGTTTTGCGTGGCCAGCGTATTGGCATAATCGGCCCCAATGGCGCGGGCAAATCCACCTTGCTTTTGCTGTTCAATGGCATCCTTAAGCCATTAAAGGGGAGTGTGCAGGTGCTGGGCGAAGAGCTCACTGCCCGAAACGAGCTAAAGATTCGACAGAATGTGGGACTGGTCTTCCAGAATCCGGAAGATCAGTTATTCTGCCCCACCGTTTACGAAGATGTAGCTTTTGGCCCATTGAATTTTGGTCTGCCTGAAGACCAGGTTCGGCAACGCGTAGATCAGGCTTTGCAGGAAGTGGGCTTGAGCGCATTGGCAGATCGTTCCACTTTAAACCTGAGTTTCGGAGAAAAGAAATTGGTCGCCCTGGCCACCGTTCTGGCCATGAATCCGCAAATTGTGGTTCTGGATGAGCCCTCCAGCAATTTAGATGCCATCCACCGCAGAAAGATCATGGACTGGATGCGGCAAAACGGACGTACCTGTCTCATTACTTCACACGATCTGGACCTGATTTACGACACCTGCCAGAGAACGGTGATCCTGAATGAGGGGAAAATCGTAGCCGATGGTGCGACCCGCCAAATTTTGACCGACAGAGCATTGCTGGAAGAAAACGGACTTGAATTGCCCCTTAAATTACAATCCATCTCATAAAGGAGGAAGACGCTCATGAATCGTATTTTAATCATTTTCAGCCTTTTACTCTCTTTTCATCCTGGGATGACAGCCAATCCGCCACAAGCGGACACCTTGAAAGTTTTTGAAAGCAGCGATTCGATTGTTGTCATTGGCAATCGCATTGCCACCTCGATCCGAAATCTGGCCTACAGCTACCAGACCGTTTCAGGCCAGCTCGTGCGCCAATTGAGCAGCCATTCTGCTCTGGAGATGGTTGATCTGACTTTCCCTTCGGCCTTTGTTCTGGAAAACAAAGTGTTAGGCTATGGGGTAGGCACCGCTGGCGCCGGTACGCTTAACTTACGCGGCCTGGGGGGCAAGCCCAATTCGGGTGTGCTGGTTCTGTTGAACGGCCATCCCGATTTCATGGGTATTTTTGGCCATCCCTTACCCGATGTGTACGGGAACGAAGACATCGATCGCCTGGAAATTTTAGCCGGGCCGTCTTCCACCGTCTTTGGCGATCATGCGCTGGGCGGAGTGGTTAATCTGGTAACCGAACCCCGCTATGACCATCTGGCCACCTTTCACTCCGAAATGGGTACCTCCGGCACCCTGATGTTAACCCTTTCGCTCCAGAAGCGTGTGAACCGACACGGATTCTTTTTTACAGTGCGCAGCCAGAAAAGCGATGGGCATACGGCCCACACCAGTTTTGAATCAAAGCATGTGCAGGGTGGCTGGCAGTACCAGTTCAATAAAACCTGGCAATTGACCGTTCAGGGACGCTATGTGCCCTACCAGTTTGATGATCCGGCGCGCGGCGACCAGGATAAGCTAAATATTGGCGCCTATGGCAAGATTCGACGCGCAACCGGAGAAATCAGTTTAAAAAATAATGGACAACGGTTTAAAGGCGCCTTTCAGCTGTACACCAATTTAGGGCATCACGAATTTTACGACGGCTTTACATCCAACGATTTCAGTTACGGTTTTTCGGCCTACCAGTTCATGCAATATTCCAGAACGATTTCGCTGGCCACCGGCCTGGATGTCATCACTTACGGTGGCAAAGCCAAAAACGATTTTGCCCATTTGCCCAATGGTGCGCCCATTGTCAATCCGGATAAACACCAATTAACCTCAGCCGGAGCCTATGCTCTGCTCTTTTATTCGCCCCTTCCGCAACTCAATCTCAAAGCCGGATTGCGCTATCAATACAATTCACTGCCCTTAAATCAGTTTTCGCCATTTGCGGGAATCTCCTACACCCTGGCCAGTGGTTTTCAGGCTTATGTAAACTATCAAACCGGTTTCCGTGCTCCAACCTTGATGGAACTATATCTGTTTCCATCGGCCAACGCCCATTTGAAGAACGAACAGGTACAGAGCATTGAATTGGGCACGGCTTGCCAGTTCAGCCAAACGGCCAACCTGCGTCTATCTGTTTTCAAAAACAAAGCCATTGATTTAATTCAGGCCCTGCCCAATGCCACGCCTCCGCCCCCAGCCCGTTTTGTCAACGGCCCCAACGCCAATCAATGGGGCGCTGAAGCCATGCTTAAAGGGCGCCTGCTTCCCGGACTGTTTGTGCAACTCTCTTACGGCTATCTGGAGCCCGATGTCCTAACGGCCTACAATCCGCGCCATCAGTTTAAATATTTAATACGTTTTGAACGAAACCATTTTTACGCTAATCTTTTCGGAAAATATGTGCAAAACCTCTACGCCGGAAACGACAAACAATACCCCTTGCCGGACTATTGGCTACTCAACATGCAGATCGGTCGGAGTTTTGAGGGGGCCAACGTCTACTTGCGAATTTCAAACGCCTTAAACGAAAACTACAAGGCGCGTCCCGATCTGGTGGCGCCCGACCGACAAATCAGAGTCGGACTCATGCTCAGGATTAAAGGATGAACGAGCAGGAACTAAGGCAAATTCCGTTAACTGCCTTTTTAGCGGTAGCAGGCATTCTGCTGCCGCAAATTTTTCATCTATTCGGACTGGGCGCCGTGTTTTTGCCCATGTTTTTACCAGTCATGTTAGGCGGTCTCCTATTGACTCTACGCTTCGCCCTTGTTTTAGCCGTGATTACCCCGCTGACCTCCTGGATTTTCACCGGCATGCCCCCGGTGGTGCCGCCGGTTTTACCTGTGTTGATCAGCGAATTGCTGGTGGCCAACGCCATACTGTCCCTGCTGCACGTACATCTCAAATGGAGCGTATGGCCGGCCCTCTTGCTGGCCATTCTGGCAGACCGGCTGTTACTCCTGGCCCTGGTCTCTTTCATTGCTCCGCTCCTGGGCTGGCAACATCCCTTGTTTTCCTTTGCACTGGTTAGCAGTGGCCTGCCAGGCATTGCACTACAGCTCATCGTTTTACCATTGGTCATTAAACTCATTGAGCAACGCTGGAAATTACCACTGGAGTAAACCATGTCTATGGCAGAAGTTCAGGCCTTTTTTGAAAAGCAAGCGGCCCTATGGGATTACAGTTCCGATCAAAACAAATTGGAAGAGATTCGATTTTTCTTCCGAAAGTATTTCAATAATCTGCCAGGCCCGGTACTGGATTTAGGTTGCGGTACGGGCGTTTTACTAAAAGTCATCCCGCAATTTTTAGCCGATCCTCCATCGCTGATTCTGGAGATGGACATTGCAAAGGGCATGTTGCAACAGGTTCTAAAAAAAGCCAGAACACAACATTCGCCGGTATTGGCTATTCAGGCTGATGCCCATCACATGCCTTTGGGCACACAGAGCCTGGGTACCGTTATTGCCTTTCAGGTCTTTCCCCATTTTTTGTCTCCTGATCAGGTATTGCAGGAGATATTCCGGGTACTTAAACACGGCGGCCGTTTTTTGATTTTACACCTCATGGATCATGAGCAGCTGAACCGTTTACACCGCGCAGCCGATCGCGCCGTGGCTGACCACCACTTACCGCCGGTTGAGCAACTGGCAGAGCAGGTGCAAAAACACGGATTTGATATTGAGACCTATTTTGAAAAGAAAGATGGTTATTTAGTCAGCGCCCGCCGCCGTTAACCGTGTTTCTTTCGGTTAAAAGGCCTGCGCATCATTGGGATGGATTCACGGTAAGAATGAAACGTGCCTGAATTATGGACTGGGGGTATTTAAATTGAATTAAACTAATTTGAGAAATTCATGACTCTCAACCAATTTTTCTCTTAAGGCAGCAGAGCCGCAACCCAAAAACATTACCGCAAAACTTTAAACAACCACAGAAGGCACAGGGAAGTATTTTTAAATTAAAAATTAAAAATTACGAATTACGAATTAATTTGCGAAGGGGCAACTTATACCCAGGCGGTGAGGAACCGTGCCGGCATGTCATTCTGAGAATCCCTTACATTGGCAGACCATTCGAAAGAGCAATGTAACTCGTGCTTCAAACCGCGACTTTGTGAGGGCGAAGCATTTATGGCGAGCTTTTGTTTTAAACCCCAT
>NZ_JBSMDE010000078.1:0-54392 GCF_056497305.1 Caldithrix sp.
TAGAAATCAAATTTTACAAAGCAAAGATTTAAACTTCCCCTTCCCTTTTTTTAAAGGGAAGGGGGGCGGGGGATGGGTTTTAAAACAAAAGCTCGCCATAAATGCTTCGCCCTCACAAAGTCGCGGATTGAAGCACGAGTTACATTGCTCTTTCGAATGGTCTGCCAATGTAAGGGATTCTCAGAATGACATGTCGGCACGGTTCCTCACCGCCTGGGCATAAGTTGCCCCTTCGCAAATTAATTCGTAATTCGTCATTCGTAATTTTTAATTTAAAAATGCTTATCTGTGCGCTATGTGGTTACTTAAATTCCTGTGTAAATGTCTTTTGGTTGCGGTTTAGCTGCCTTAAGAAAGTGCTTCCCCCTTACGCCAGACCATGATTTCCCCACTCTGCACGTCGCTTCTGACCATTCCCCATTCAACAATTCAACCAACGAATCACTCTTTTCACCGGCCAAATCAGTGGCTCTTTAACTGAATGCCTTCTTAAAACAATAATGCATTAAACAACAATTTAAAACTGGCCTGGGTTGACGCCCGAAACTGAGGTTGAAAGCTCATCAGAACTAACTGCCCCTTGTTCTTTTTAATCCACAAGGCAGCGGCCTTTTTGTCCAGAAGTTCTGCTTTTTCCGCATATCCGCTGAGTAATATATCCCTTTCCGGGAAATAGGCAATCACACGCCGATCTATATCAAAACGGGGAATGCTGGTTTTAAAAACCGGGCGTCCACGGGAAAAAACGCCAATTTCAGGAGGCAACCCATAGGTTAACGGATGATCCGGCAATACGTTCATGCGCAACAGCGATCCGGGAACGTACAATCCCTTTTTTTGCAATTGGTCGCTGATATTGCGAATGGGCAATTGAAACGATTCCTTTTCTTTCTTGCTCTTCTCGATGGTCAACAATCCCATAAAGAGATCGGTCGAGCGTCCCCAGGAAATGATCTTGCCGCCACTGTTTAGAAATTTCAGAATTTTTTGAAAACCCTTTTTGCCCATACCTTTTGCATATTGAGGTGGCAGGCTGCTCATGTAATAGGTTTTACCTGACTTGTACTTACCCTCCAACAAAATATCCTTACTGGCATCCGGAAAAATCAGCACATCATATTTCCCGATAAATTGAGTTTTTTCCACTTGATTGGGATGAATAACCTTAAAGGGAATGCCATACTGGTCAAAAATGAAACGCGTCCAGCCCGCATCCATGTCGTGAAAATAGGTCTCCATCAAAGCGATGCGCGGTAATGTTATTTCTGACAGCATGCCGGGATCGATCTTTTCTTTAGTAAAAAATGGAGAAACGGTTAGCATATCTGCAATGCTCTGTTCGGCCCCGGCCGTCAGCACAAAACTGCCTGTCGGAATAGAATGGCCAGCCACTGTCAGGCGTTGTTTCAATCGCCATACGCGATGTCCCTTTTTTAGCGCCCAAAAGGCGGCTTTAAAACTTTCGTTATTGTTCACATTAAATACAGCGTACTTAAAGGATTCCGCCTTTGGGGCAAAGAATGAGAAAGAGGAGTCCAGTAAACTCAGGGAGTGTTCATCCAGTTGAACAAAGCGATCGATGGGCGTGTATTTCAGCCCGCGATGTAAGGGCAGGGACCAACTGGTAATGTCGTAGGGTTTAATAATCTGGCCTTCCGGAGTGTAATGGCGCAAGGGATAGACTTGCACTTCCAGTACTTCTTTAATGAACGGTCTGAACGGTTGGCTCAAAGGCACGATGATATCGCCTGCACGGCCCCGAACGTCTCCAAATTCCACATCTCTTTTTAACTGAAAAACCTGAATATTGTGTTCGTGTAACAAACGTACCAATCCCACCAGTTCAGAAAGGTCGTGTTGCTTTTGGGGAAAGAGAAAATAGTACGGCGCTTCGCTTCTGCCCCGCTGTACCTCTTTTTTACAAAGCGTATTGCGCATTTTAAGAATTTCGGCGCGATGCAGCGCGGCGGTTTTTAAAATGGATCGCGTTGATTCTATTTCGTAGCGCACAATATCACTCAGGCGCCACCATCCGCCTTCCCAGGGCAGACTCATGTTAATGCTCTTCTTGTATTCCGAAAGGCCTTTGCCATAAACGCTCAATTCGGTCGGTTCCACATAAACCGGAGTAGCATATTGACAGCTGGCGCATTCGGTTAGCAGGCTGATGCAGTTTTTCCAATCGCTGGTTTCTGTAGAACCTGGCCAGTAATCATCAAACAGATAGTGTTGCGTCACTCCGGCCAGTCCGGCTGCGGTCATGTCCTTTACCATGTTGGAGCCAAAAATCCAGCTCCAGTTCCAGATCGCAGCATCCACATTTTCTGCAATGGGATCGTGCATGGGCGGCACAAAATAGCGCGGCCCGCTGGCCCCCATCTGGTGTTTTTCTACCACAACCTGCGGCAACCAGGTTTTATTGTACAGGCGCGCAATAGCCCTGGTGTCCTTTTGAGATAGAATAACATAATCACGATTGTTATCATGCCCCACATATTTGTGGTAAACACCAGGCAAGGAAGAACCTTCGTATTTTGTGCCTTTAAAACGCCAGTAATGGTGCACAACCATATCCATCCCATCCGGATTCTGACTGGGCACCATCATGTAAACCACCTCTTTTAAAATTTTCAAATCCTGAGGATCCTTTGTTGTGGCAAACCGATAAACGATTAATGGCGCAGATTGAGAAGGCCCCACTTCTCCGGAATGCATGGAAAGCGTACCCAACACAAATACTCTTCCCTGTTCGATTAATTGCTGCTGCTCCGTTTCCTGTAACTTCCAGTTCAAGGCCAGCTGTTGATTGATCTTTTTTAAAGCGCCCAGGTGGGCCAGATTGTCAGGAGCGGAAATAAAGACAACCATGATTGGTTTATTAAAAGGTGTACGCCCCACTTCAACCATTTTAACCCGATCCGAATGGGCATCGACCCTTTTCAGATATTGAATCAACTGTTCGTAGTCGAACAACTGACGATCGGCCCCGGGATGAAAGCCAAAAAAGGCGTCCGGATCGGGAATGGATGCGGGCTGCGATAGCAGGTTGGCAATTTGAAAAAACAGCACCACAACTACAGTTACCAGACCATTCCATTTTTGTAAAACGCTCATAGCTCCTCCTTGCTCAGCTTTTCCTAATGCTAATTTCAGTTATTAAAAATACTTATTTAAGGTATTTTCTTTTTAAGGGCAATTTTTTTTCAAAAAAATGTCCCTCTTAAAAAAAAGTTACATCTAACCTCAATATTTAAATACTACCTTTTGGTAGTATTTTAGGAGTAATCTTAAAACGAGGTGTAAAATGAAACGTCATAACGCGTTAGAAACGCTCTCTTTTGAACACCATGATGCGCTGGTTGTTGCCTTGCGTATTAAAAAGGGACTCATGAAAAATGCTGAACTAAACACAATCCTTGAATATTGCCTTTCGATTTACAAAAAACATTTGCGCCACCACTTTAAACAGGAAGAAGAGAGTCTGGTCGAGCCCTTAAAAGCGCTTCCTGAAACCCAACCGGCTTTGCAACAAATGCTGGAAGAGCATCAACAGTTTGCCATAACGATCGATCAATTAGAAAAGCGTACAGGAGATTTAAAAGCTCTATTGAAGGAATTTGCTCAATTATTAGAAACTCATATTCGTTTTGAAGAGCGAACTCTCTTTCCACTGGCAGAAAAGCATCTATCTCGGGGGCAATTGCATAAGATCGAAGAATATTTGCATCAGGAACATCAACCTATTGACAAAGGCTGGCCCGAAGAATTCTGGAAGGATTAGAGATGATTCCAATGGCATTTGGAGTTAAACAGTACCACCATTTTACAAAGTTTCCAAAAGGAGCTGTACAGGAATTACAATACTTTAGTGCATTGAAAACTCAGAGCAGGCAGGTAAAAACAATTTTTAAGAGTTCTATTTCATGTTTACTTAATCTACTAACACAGGAGGATTTATGTCACTACTTGATCGCTTTATGAGTCGTAAGGGATTGTATGTCTCTTTCTGGTTTCTGGCCATCATCATGGTCACGGCCCTCATTTACTACACTGCCACTTTACAAAAAGAAGTGCCTCCCATCCCTAAAGTCGTTGCATCCGATTCCGGGGAAGTTTTGTACACTTACCAGGATGTCGTTGAAGGCAAGGGTTATTTTCAGCAATTTGATCTAATGGACTGGGGCACCTTACTGGGCATGGGCGCTTACATGGGGCCTGATTTTTCCACCGATTTTCTGCATAAACGCGCCGAACATCTGTACGATTATTACGCTTATCAAATGTACGGTAAAGCGGCCAAAGATTTAACGGACATTGAGCGCGGTGCCGTCAAAGAACGGGTTAAGCAGGATTTTCATAAAGAGACCACCTTAAACAGTGAAACGGTTGTTTACAGCAGCGCATCGACAGAGGCCTATAAAAAAAATGTGCAGTACCTGGTCAATCTGCTGGTGAATGGCGACAAACAACGGGCCTTCCCCGGAGGTGTCATTAAACCCGAAGAAGCGCGCAAGATCGCTGCTTTTGTCGACTGGTCGCAGCTGGTGGCTTCCTCTTTAAGACCCGGCACGGATCGCACCTGGTCGAATAACTGGCCACCTGAACCACTGGTTGACCAGGGCAACACCTGGGTGAACAATTTCTATTCTTTGTGGGAATTCCTGTTGCTCTGGGCCTTAACCATTCTGGTCATCTTTTTAAGTTATGAGTATCTGTTCAAAAAAGAAGAAGGGGAGTTAGGCGAACCTCTCAAAATTACCAGCATTTTCCCTTCACAAAAAAAGCTGCTCAAATACGTTCCCATTGTTGCCGGACTCTTTCTTGTTCAGTTGATTATTGGCGGTTATCTGGCCCATTTGTACACAGAACCAGGCAAAGATTTTATTATTTCGCAACATATTCTGCCATTCAATGTGTTGCGTTCGATTCATACCCAGCTGGCTATTTTGTGGGTAGCTGTGGGCTGGTTGGTTGGCGGCTTACTCATCGCGCCCTGGGTGGCTAACAAGGATCACAAATTCCCCTGGCTGGTAGATGTGCTGTGGATCGCACTGGTCGTCGTGGCTGTGGGCGGTATTGTTGGCCTTTACATGGGAGCCACCGGCCAGATGCGCGATCTCTGGTTCTGGTTCGGTAATGAAGGGCGAGAACTGATAAACCTGGGTAGAGTCTGGGATATTGGCCTGGTAGTCGGATTGGTTTTCTGGTTCTTGCTAATCATCTCGTTGATTAAGAAAGCGGCCACCAGCAACCCTCTGGTGAGCACCATCATCTGGTCGGCCTTTGCCATTGCCACGCTGTACATCGCTGGTATGATGCCTTTGCACAAAATCATGCCCAACTTTACGGTCGATGATTATTACCGCTGGTGGGTCATTCATCTTTGGGTAGAGATGACCTTTGAATTGTTTGCAGCCGGTGTTCTGGCCTTCTTTACAGTGAGTCTCGGATTGGTTTCGCACAAAATGGCCGTGCGCACCATGTTTTTCGAAATGCTCCTGATTGCCATGAGCGGCACCCTGGGCGTCGGTCACCATTACTGGTGGCAGGGGCTGGATCAATACTGGATTGCCATCGGGGGTATCTTTTCGGCACTGGAACCTTTGCCTTTAGGCCTGCTGATGATCGAAGCCTGGAAGCAACAAAAAGAATTGCAACATTCCGAAGTCGGCTTTGCCTTTAATACAGTCTTTATGTGGCTGGCCGGTTCGGCCTTTTTAAACTGGCTGGGCGCCGGGTTCTTTGGCATGGTTATTAATACACCGACCATCGATTACTACGCACATGGAACCTATCTGATTATGCCACACGGTCATGTGGCTTTATTAGGCGCATTTGGTTACCTTTCCATTGCCTTTATTTACATGACTGCCAGAACCAATGCTCTGGCCAACCATCTGGAATGGAGAGATAAGCTCAGTAAATGGGGATTCTGGCTCTTAACCATTGGGGTTATCCTTTTCTCTATCCCCACATTGATCATCGGATTTCATCAGGCAGAAATCGCACAAAACCTGGGTTATTATTACACTCGCCTGCGTGAGGCGGTTGAGCCGCTCAAACCCTGGATGTGGTTACGCTTGATCCCTGATTTGATGATGATCCTGGGCGGTGCCCTGGTGTTAATCGATCTGATTCAAAAAATTTACTTTAACAAAAAGGTGTCCTGACCAGCAAAAAGGCTGGGGGAATCGTTCCCCCACCCTTTTTTTAAGCCTTTTATTTTATTATATTAATTATTGTTAAATTTGCTTAACAAGGAGTTAATTATGAATGTTCTGCTAAATTGGCAACAGGCTGCAGCGAGCTTCAGTTCCAAAGGTAAACGGATAAAGGGGCTGGAAAAGTTAATCCAGTCTTCTGAAAAAACAGAAACAACCGGCATCGGAGATCATGATTTATTCATGGAATTGATTCGTCCATTCCCCCGGCATGAGATTGATGCCCGTCGCTTGACAGGCTTCTTTTTACCGACCATAATGGCCAGCGCTAAGGCCCTGACTAAAAACAAGGTATTGATTATCAAACAACGTTTTGAACCGCTCCCTCTTTACGCCTTATTGAGCAAAATGGGCTTTGTGCATAGTACCAAAAAAATTAGCAACGACTTATTTGTGGTTTATTTTGTCCGCAAAAAAGAAATCGAAACGCTGGCCATGAGGCATCAACTCTCTCCTGATCTGCTCTACATGCATTTTAAAACCATAGATGTACGTCAGGCGCAGAACACGGCTTTGCAAGCCATTTTACGCCAGGTTCAAACGTTACCCCAGGAGATGGGTTTAAAGATCATTCAGAGTTTTGAACCAGTGCCCCTTTATGGTGTGCTTGAAAATCAGGGGCTGGAGCATTTTACCTTCCAGGTCAGCGACCACGAATTTCACGTCTATTTTACCAGGAAGCATCAACCAGAGAGCCTGGAAGGTTCGGCGCCGGAGCAACCTTCGGTTCCCATGATAAACAAGACGCAGCGCATTCCCGTTGTAATCCAATCTGCGACACCGGTTGTTTACCCCCTGCTTTTACGCCTCTTACAATCCAAACAAATCAAAAAACATTTTGACGTACAGGAAGTGAAAGTTTGGCGCGAAACAGAAAAGCATCTGGGCTGGATCGTAAACGGTAAAGCCGATATCTCTTTCTCAGCCATCATCGCTTCTGCCAATTTGCTGGGCAAAGAGAACGACGTAAAGTTAGCCACGGTCAATGTATGGGATAACTTTTATCTGGTTACCCGAGGTTTTAAAGCGCAAACATTTTCAGATTTAAAAGACAAGGCCATCTACATGCCTCTGTTTCGCAAGGCGCCTCCGGCTCAGGTAACCAACTATTTAATGCGTCAGTTTGGAGAAAATCCGGCCCTATACAATTTCGTTTTTGGTCAACCTTTTGGTAGGCCAGAAGAGATCGCCCAGAAATTAATTGAAGGTGAGATCGACACCGCTCTTATCCGTGAACCCGAAGTCAGCTATGCCCTGCAAGCATCCCCGGAAATCACTGTTTCATTTTCTTATTCGCAATTGTGGAAACAATTAAAGGGTCGGGGACACGGCCTGCCCAACGCCGGACTGGTGTTTAAAGGCGCGTTTTTAAGGACACATCCCCAATTGGTTCAATTATTTTTAAAGGAACTGGAGCTTTCTGTTCAATGGGTTGTGCAAAACCCTGACTCTGCGGCTCAAATGTCGTATCAAGCCATGGGCCGGACGCTGTCCGAGGTTCAGCTCTTTCTACAAAGGGTTCACTTCGAAAACCTTCCAGCTATTCGGGTAAAAGAAGAGATCAAAGATTATTTGCAGATTCTGGGGCAAAACGGAGCAGACAAAATAATGCAAAAAGCAGATGAATTGTTTGTAGAGGATGCGTATTTTGACCTGTAAAATTTTACATTAAGTTACTACGGAAAAAGGAAGGCTTTTCACTCTTTAATTTTTAGCAGTGCAAAGCTTACATCTTTTTTGCCCGGCTTAATTTGTTGATCTAAAAGTAAAACGAATTGTTGAAAGTCAAATCCGCTTTTTTCCAGAACCGGTAGAAATATCTCCTGCACCTGATTGATCTCTGCTGGTTTGGAACTGTTCTGGTACCAGGCGATCCACTGTCCGCTTTCCACAGGAGCCTGGATGGCAGTAATGAAGTTCTTTAGTTCAGATTCTATCTCAATTAATTGGCCGGTAAGAGGCTTGCTTGAGCCATTGTCCAAAATGACCAGCGGTGCGCGTTGATGTAATCCGTAAAAAAAGAGCTGGCTTTCAGCAAGATTAAGAACCGAGATGGCAAAGGTAAAGTGCGCCTGATAGATATCCGGAGAAAATTTCTCAAGCAATTTCAAAAATAAACGACTTAATGTAGGTTCATCTAAAGAATGCTCAAAAGAAGATGACAGAAAAAAGCCTTCTAAAAATTTTGAGATCAACTGTTTAACAATTAGAGTCGGATAATCTTTATTAAAACCATTAAAATGCAGTACTGCCAACCTATCTTTTGAACTAAAAACTGGCACAGCATTTCGCGTAATGGGCTGGATAGCGCTCCTGACCAGCGAGAAAAATTCATAGATAGATTCTTTTAAGTGCCAGAATTGCCCATCAATTTTCTGCAGATAGGTGGTGAGATTTTCTTCCAGCGGTGAAACTCTGGACTTAAGTTTTTCGATTTCCTCCTGCAATTGCTGATTTTTACGTTTTAAACTAATAATGGCTTTGCGCGAACTTAAATGTGTCCTGACCCGGGCGCTGATTTCCAGCGGATTAAAAGGTTTGGTCAGATAGTCCACCGCCCCCAAAGCCAGACCTTTTGCCTTATCTCCAACCTCGTTTCGGGCCGAAAGGAAAATGACCGGGATGAACCGCGTTTGTTCATCTTCCTGCAGTTTTTTACACACCTCATAGCCATCCATGTCCGGCATCATAACATCCAGCAAAATCAGGTCTGGTAACACAGAGTGCGTTAATTCCAGGGCTTCTTTACCGGAAGAAGCCGTGTAAATTTCATAATCCGAATTGATTAAAGCGCTGGAAAGCAGTTTTAGATTGATCGGATTGTCATCGACCGCTAAAATTTTGTACTTCTCTACCATATCTTTCATGCATTTTAATGAACTGCTTTTAATTATCGGAAACAGCCGCCCATTATTGAGTTTTTTTTAATCTCGTTTTAAACACTGCAATTCACTATTATTTTGGGCTTCCTTGGAAAGAACAATCAATATGGGATTAAGACAGCAAAGCCGCCACCAAAAAACTTCTTTATAAAATGACAGGCCGGTGCCTCAGAACCCTTTAACTCTTAAACTCATAAACTCTCAACTATACTCCTCCAACAGCAAAAGTCATTTCACAAATTAGCCCTCCCCCCCCCTCGATCCCCCTCTCCCAGAACAAAAATCTGGAGAGAGGGGGAAGGCAGGTGTGGGAAATTTTCTTAATTGTCTGGCAGCTCCAGCCGGTTGGAGCGCAGCGGAAATCCTGTTTTCGGGGACAGGCCTGTCTGGCAGCACCAGCCTGACAGGCCCGTCTGGCAGCATCAGCCTGACAGGCCCGTCTGGCCAGCCGGACAGGCCATTCAACAATTCAACGGTTTTACTTCCTCACACAACACAAAAATTTTCGCATTCCGACATAGCGGGATGGATCTTTTGAAGAAAATACTCTAAAGCCCACACTGCTTGTCATTTCAGCCGATGTTCCAACTACGTCAGGACAGAATGGAGAAATCTTTATCAGAAATAAGGGCGAAGCATTTTCATAAAGTTATTTTCCATTCAATTAAGACAACTTTTTTGTGTACGAGTTAAAATTACTTTTGTGTTAACTTTATGAAAAATGCTTCGCCTAACCAAAATCTCGAGTTAAAGCACGAGTTACATTTGAAGCGGGATTCTAAATGACTTGTGGTCAACTTTTTGGACACAACTTGGCGTTTCAAATTCGTAATGGAAAATGTATTTCTGGAAAAGATTTAGTTTTTCAGCGATTTTGTATTAATCTTTTGCTGTAACAGCCGACCAATAAAAATGAAATGTTAAAATAGATTTTAGGGAAAAAATATGCGCATTCTGATAGCGGAAGATGTCCAATTAATGCAAAAACTACTGAGCCGCTTACTTGAACCTTATGGTGAAATTACCATAGCACAGAATGGAAGGGAAGCTTTTTCCAGATTTCAGGAATCTATTCATACAAAAAAATATTACGACTTAATTTGTCTTGACATCAATCTACCAGAGATTAATGGCCTTGAAGTTTTGAAAAATATCAGGGCTGGAGAAAAACTAAACCGCATTCCTTTGAAAAACCGGGCAAAGGTTGTCATGGTCAGTTCAACTAATGATTCCGACGTCGTATTAAGAGCCATTAAACTGGGCTGCAATGGATATATTGTCAAACCATTCAGTAAGGAAAAAATCGTTAAAGAATTAAAAAAGCTCGGATTTACGGAAAAGAGCGTCGAAACTAAAAACCAGCCGGGTTAATTGGCCAAGACCTAAGGCAGCAGAGACGCAACCTTTAAAAAACCGTAAAAGGCGCAAATAAGTAAATTTAAATAAAAATTACGAATTACGAATTATTTTGCATAGGGACAAGTTGTTCTCCGGCGGTGAAGGCCTTTGCCGGCATGTCATTCTGATCCCGCTTCAGCGGGAGAAGAATCCCTCCAATTCGCAGGCGCAACGTAACTCGTGCTTCAGTTCGCGACTTTTATAAGGACGAAATGACAATCAGTGAGGCTTCGTGCCGAGCGTCATTCCAAATCCCGATCCTCGGGGACAGGCCCGTCTGGCTGGCGCAGCTTGACAGGTCTGGCCACCGGACAGGTTTATCCGGCCGAAGGATGGGCCATTCAACAATTCAACAGTTTTACTTCCTCACACAACACAAAAATTTTCGCACGCTATTGCATTACATCTTCTGATGGAAATATTCTAAGGGGCCAAACCTGTATGACACTCTGTACAAAGTAATTCTTTCCAGTCTTCGCCAATATCTTCGGGATGCCTGAATTGTAATGATTTCCCAAGAGTGGCTACTTCAAAATCCTGCTCTGTACCCTGTGCATTGATCAAATGACATTGTTGACAGTCTTTAGAAATTACGTTCCCTTCAGCGCTTACATGGCGGTCGTTATGGCAGCGAAAACACCCATCAAATTCCAGATGACCAATGTTATTAGGATAGGCTGACCAGTTTACTTTCATTTCCGGGAAGATATTCCGTGAAAAATATTTTTGAATGCCATTTACAGCCTTTAAAACCAAACTGGAATCGGTTTCATACAATTCCGGATAATTCTCTGCGTAATAGGCTTTAATGGAACTGTCGATGTAAGCAAATGCGGTTTGCATATTCGGTAAGTCCTTGGCCTGGTCGCAAACATCAACGGCCTGCGCCTTTATTTCCGGAAGAGTGACAGGAATATCGCCAGCCGCTAAAGCATCGTTAATAAAGAGAGCGGGCGGATTGTACTGGTGAGAAGGGCGATTATGGCAATCCATGCAATCCATGGTTCTGATTTCGTATTGATCTAAATGCCCCTGATCGATCTCATTTTCGGGGTCCTGAAACACCACGGTTTTGCCAGTGGTTAAATTTCTGTACCTGACCCAGGGAATAACCTGGCGCGCACTGTCAATGGCGATGTATTCCACTCTAACATTGGGATTAATGTGCCAGTGGATTCCCTCTCTAAGTCCCAGGGCAGAATGTTCCGCGCCAATGCGCATGGTTAAAACAATTTTCCATCTGGTATTCTCTTCGTCTGGCAAATAATGGTATTCCGTTCGTAGTTTGTACTCATAAAATTTTTGTGGCCAATGGCACCTTTCACAGGTTTCACGGGCCGGACGCAGATTGTGGATAGGGGTAGGAATAGGTCGCGGATAAAGATTGAACGTCACGGAATACACCTGATACAATCCCGATAACTTGGAACGCACATACCAGTCTGCGCCTTCTCCCACATGACATTCTACACAGGCCACGCGGGCATGGGGAGAATGCTGATAGGCCGTGTACTCGGGCTCCATTACCTGATGGCAAAGTTTACCACAAAACTCAACGGATTCTGTTAAGGTAAATGCCTCATAACTGCCAATACCGGACAAAAGAATAAAAATGGCCGTTCCCCAAATAAAGATCATTAATGCGTTTCTATGAGCCCTTTCATTCAAATCGATAACCGGCCAGGCCTTTTCACGCTTGACTTTCTTTTTATGCGTGATGAACATGCCAATAGGAATAAGAATTAACCCTAAAATTAGTAGCCCTGGAAGCAAAATGAAGGTTATCAGTCCTAAATACGTACCCCCGCTACCTGTTATCGAAGAGATAAAAAAGAGAAATACAATTAAAAAGAAGGAAGTAAAGGCTATCATTGCGCCGATCAACGACAGCCAGTTCTTGGCCGATTGTGGAACTTCTAATTTCACGTTTCCCTCTCTACTAAAGGTAAACTGCATTACTTTTTAATAGATTATTATTACTTAGTTTAAAAAAAATAAAGCAAACTCTCAAATAAAATTTTCTCAAATTATTCGCCCTTTCAAACGAACAATAGACCATCTGGTCGAATTTTTCATCATTTTTTTGGATTTCTACCATTTGGCATGTATTTTGTGTTCCTCAAATCGTCTAATTGGAAAGGTTGAACGGAACGGAAAAAATGAAAAAATTTAGTCTGTTTTTTATTTCATTATTGGTCATCTCTAATCAGAGCCTGGCTCAACTTTCTTATGTCTCGCAATTTTCACTCTATTACACAGACAATCTCTATCGTTCACCGCAAAAAACAGAGGATGCTATTTCATCACTAAATGTTGATTTGACCTATGAGAGCGCGAACTGGCCACTCAGTTTTGGATTTTACTCCGAATATGATCGATATTTTGAACATCCTGATCAAAATTTCTGGCTTGGCTCTGTGCGGTTTGAATATTTTCCCTTTCTGAAACAGGATCAATCCTGGCAGTTTTACAGTGCATTAAACCTGCTGGGTCGTTTTAACCGAAGCCAATACGATCTTTATGATTATCAGGATTATCAGTTAAAATTCGCTTTGCAGTACGAGGGCCAATCGGTTTTAAATCAAATAGCCTATCACTATCAGCTAAAACATTTCAACCATTTCAGCGCTCTTTCCAATGTCACGCACCATTTGAACTGGCGCTACAATACCGCTTTTAAAACGCGTACCTCGGTGATCGCCAATGTGGGTTTTGCCTCCCGAACTTATCAAAGTCAGAACAATATTATCGTTGTTCGGGACACGGTTGGCAATACTAGCGGAAGATGGTGGGGCCATAATCATCGGCCTCCGCGAATCATTACACGTCAAATCACTGTAAAAGGTAATCCGACGACCTTTAATCAGCTCACACTGTCTGTTAGATTGGCTCAAAATGTTTTTCCAGGGCTGGGCTTGTTTATTCAGTATCTAAAAAGTTTTGATCTTTCTTCCAGTGGAACGTTTCAAAACTATGGGACCTATCTGGCCGATGACGAACTCTTTGACGATCCTTTGAGCTATTTGAGCAATGAATGGATGTCTCAAATCACCTGGATTTTCGCCCAAAATTGGCAGGTAAAACTGAACACACGAATGAATCAAAAACAGTATTTAAAAGAACAAGCCTATTTAACGGCCATCGAGGCATCACCTTTGGGCCCTGCACGGCGAGATAAAAAATTGGATTTAACTTTGAACCTGAGCAAAGTTCTTCAAATTAAGGAAAACCTAACCTTAAATATGGAGGCTGAACTTTATTACATCCGCAACCAATCCAACAGCTATTGGTATGAATATCAGAATCTGATTGGCGGATTGAATTTACAAATCGTTTATTAAAGAGGACATAGCCATGGCAGATTTTACTATTTTGCTGATCGATGATGAACCCGCACAGTTGACTTCGCTTAAAACCTTCCTGAAACGTAGAAATTACCAGGTTTTTACAGCCAATTCCGGCTTAGAGGGTTTAAAGATTCTGCAAAATACGCCCATCGATTTAGTGCTCACCGATTATCGCATGCCCGACATCTCCGGGCTGGAAGTAGTGCGGAAGACCAGAGAGATCAATCCGGAAATTACGGTTGTGGTCATTACCGCTTACAGTCAAATTGAAGAAGCAGTACAGGTAATGAAGGAAGGCGCCTTCGACTATCTCTCCAAACCCATCGATCTGGATGCCCTGGAAGTCTTGATCAAAAAAGCCCGGGAACGGCAATATCTTATTTCTGAAAACAAGATTTTACGGGAACAATTAAAAGAGCGCTACCGTTTTGACACCATTATCTCACAAAGCGGCGCCATGGAAGATGTGTTAAACACTGCCGGAAGAGTGGCCAAAAGCAAAGCCACCGTTTTAATCAGAGGGGAAAGCGGAACTGGTAAGGAATTGATTGCCCGGGCCATTCATTTTGCCAGCCAGCGCGCTGACAAGCCTCTGGTGATTGTTAATTGCGCTGCCCTCTCCCCCAACCTTTTAGAAAGCGAATTATTTGGCCA
This sequence comes from Caldithrix sp., assembly GCF_056497305.1. Classification (NCBI taxonomy): domain Bacteria; kingdom Pseudomonadati; phylum Calditrichota; class Calditrichia; order Calditrichales; family Calditrichaceae; genus Caldithrix; species Caldithrix sp. Next base: position 14,503 of record NZ_JBSMDE010000078.1, read on the forward strand.
CGAAAAGGGCGCTTTTACCGGGGCAATCCATCAACGTCTGGGACGCTTTGAACTGGCCGATGGCGGAACCCTCTTCATTGATGAAGTGGGTGATTTGCCGCTGCAAACTCAGGTCAAGTTGTTGCGCGCTCTCCAATTTGGAGAATTCGAGCGCGTAGGCGACAACAAAACCATCAAAGTCGATGTGCGCGTCATTGCGGCTACCAACCGCAATCTGGAGGAACTTATTCAGAAAGGTGAATTTAGAGAGGATTTGTATTACCGTCTCAATGTGGTAACCATTCACATCCCCCCACTGCGCGAACGGAAGAGCGACATTCCGGTTTTAATTCGCCATTTTATCGACAAGTACGCCCGCGAAAATCAGAAAAATATCACAGGCATTTCCAAAGAGGCGCAGGAATACCTGATGCGCTATCATTTTCCAGGTAATGTGCGGGAACTGGAAAACATCATTGAGCGTGCGGTGGTTCTTGCCAGAGATGAAATGATCACAACGGATGACTTACCGCCAGGCCTGGAACTGCAGCACGAACGTTCCATCCTAAATCCATTGGACTTTTCCCATCCTTACGAAGAAAAGATGGCTGCTTTTGAACGGACGATGATCGAACATGCATTAAAATTAAAGCACGGAAACCAGAGTCGGGCGGCCAAATTGTTGGGCATTTCGGAGCGACATCTGCGTTCACGCATGCAGCGCTTAAATATCATTAACACCATGCGCAATAGTTAAATGGTATTCGGCCTTTTTTTAAAGAAAGCCAGGGCAGCAAAAGCTCCTTAATCCAATTACGAATTCTTTATTGAAACGTCGAGTTGGCCTGAGAGGTAAAGGTCCATGCCCGCCTGTCCTGTCTCCATTAAACCACACATAAGCACAGCGTAATTCGAGCTTCAGCTCGAGATTTTGATAGGGGTGAAGCATTTTTGGTAAAGTTAACACAAGAGTAATTTTAACTCGTACACAAGGAGATTGCGCTAATTGAAACCACCTTTATTAAAATGCTTCGCCCTTACACCTGATAAAGATCTCTCCACTCTACACGTCGCTTTCTCTCCGCGTATCGGTTGAAATGACAATCACAACGTGTCATTTCGATTGTCAATTTATCGGGGGTAGAGGCCATTACTTAGCAAGTAAAAAATAAAACCTAATCTTCGACACATTACCTCTCTAATCATAGCATTAAGATTTTTGTACACTGAAAGCAGTAAGTCTCATTTTTTCAAATAGGGCTTCAGGCTGTTAACCAGATGTTTAAATTGTCGTTCATCCAGAGCCTGAGGCCCGTCGCTCAAAGCCGTAGAAGGATTAAAGTGAACCTCGACCATCAAACCGTCGGCCCCGGCCGCGGCTGCTGCCAGTGAGAGCGGCTTCACCAGTTTGCTAACGCCACTGGCATGGCTGGGATCGACAATCACCGGTAGATGGGTTAGCTCCTTTAAAAGGGGAATGGCGCTGATGTCCAGGGTATTTCTGGTCGCCGTTTCAAAGGTGCGGATGCCCCGTTCGCACAGAATTACGTTTGGATTGCCCTGAGCCAGGATATATTCTGCAGAGAATAAAAATTCCTTGATGGTGGCCATCATGCCCCGTTTTAACAAGACTGGTTTGTTCAACTTTCCTACTTCGCGCAAAAGCACAAAATTTTGCATGTTGCGCGCACCAATTTGCAATACATCCACATACCTGGCCATTAACTCAACAGTCTCTACCGAAAGGACTTCGCTGACCGTGGGCATGCCAAACATTTCACTGGCTTCCTTGAGCAATTTGAGCCCTTCTTCACCCAATCCTTGAAAACTGTAGGGGCTGGTTCGCGGTTTAAAGGCGCCTCCCCGTAAAAGGTGCGCACCGTGTTCATGGACTATCTTTGCCGTTTCAATCATCTGATGCCGTCCCTCCACACTACACGGTCCGGCAATCAAGATGAAATTTCCTTCGCCGATCGCATGTTCCCCAACCTGAATTATCGTTGGTTCGGATTTGTACTCTCGACTGTAAAGCGGTCCGGAGACTTTCTTTTTGCCGGCTTTGCGCTTACGGGGTTCGAGTTCACTGGCTTCAAATTTGGGATAGGAGCCACACACATAGAGGAATCCGGTTAAATCGCGAATTTCTTCCAGGGCCAGCGTAATATGTTCATCATTGGAATGGCCATCAATATCCACAAAAAAGTGATATTTCCAGGGTTCCGTTTTATGAGGTCGCGAAGAGAGTTGTGTCATATTAACCTTGTACTTCTCAAAAACGCCCAGACAGCGGTACAGCATGCCCGGCTGATCCAGAGTATCGAAAACGATCGTCGTTTTGCAGGGCATGTACTGCTCCTGTTCCATCTGAATGGGCTCTGCAGAGAGCAGTACAAACCGCGTTTGATTGTGCGGGTAATCTTCAATGTTATCCTGTAACACCTTCAGGCCGTATATTTTTGCAGCATCTGAACTGGCAATGGCTGCCGTATGGAGCAGTTTTTTTTCCGCAATCATTTTTACGCTACCTGCAGTGTCGTAAGTGGGTAGCACATCACAATTACTGAATTTGCGCAAGAAGACCTCGCATTGCGAAATGGCAGCCGGATGAGAATAGATTTTTTTGATGCTTTTCAGCGTAGCCTGAGGATGGGCAATCAGGGCATGATGGATGGGAATTACAATTTCGCGCACAATGGTCAGCTTATTTTCCAGTAATAGATCATAGGTATGGATGATATTGCCCACAATCGAATTCTCAATGGGCAGCAACCCATAATCTATTTTATTTTTTTTAAGCGCATCAACCACTTCGTACGAAGTACGAAAGGGTACCTTCTCTATTTCCTGCCCTTCGTAAAGGACGTCCAGAGCCCGGTCGCTATAGGCCCCCTTCTCTCCCTGATAACCAATTTTAATGCTGGTATTCTCCAAAACACCTCCGATGCTACATTTTTGAATGGTTCAGCAAAACGCCAATTTTTACGCTTTGTAGAACGACTTACTTTTAGCAAAGAAGATAACAAAAAAACCCCGTTTTGCCAACGGGGTTTTGTAAAAAATATTAATTTTTTGGAAAATTATTAAGCCACGCCTGATATTTCCTTTTCTTCAAACTCAGCTTTCATCTCAGCAATGGCTTCTTCCATGGCCGGCTCCAGTTCTAAATCATCGAGCCAGATGGCCTGATCGTCAAATTTGGCGTAAAAGGGTTTATTAATTAGTTGCGGATTGCGACTTTGAATAAATTTCAAAACAAAGCGTTTGGTTTCGCCCTGCCCCACAATACCATCAACCAGAATTTTCCCTGGCCAGGCAGACATGGATGGACCGCGTACCGTTTTGGCCAATCCGGAAACTTCAGAATAGGCTTCGGTAAACAGCTGATAAGCTCCGGCAATTGGTACGGAAAAATAGTGCTGAGCGCCAGTGTCTCGTTCAATAAACATGTAATAGGGAATCATGCCCATCTGCACCTGTTTTTTCCACATATCACGCCAGACCTCCGCAGAATCGTTAATACCGCGAATTAAGGGCGCCTGTGTTCTGATCTGGACGCCTGCCTTTAAAAGCCGACGTACGGCATTTTGAACCTTTTCTGTCTGCAACTCCTTCCAGTGGCTAAAGTGGGCCATTAAGGCAATATTTTTGCCCTGGCCGATCATTCTTTCAAAATAGCTTAATAACTCATCGCCTTCGCTGCCTAAGAACCTTTGCGGATAGTAGGCCAGAGCTTTGGTGCCAATTCGGACACTCTGCACGTGTTCCAATTCCGGTTCCAGCAATACATCAAAATATCTGAACAATGTGCTGTTTGACATCCACATAGGATCCCCACCGGTGAACAGAACATCAGTAACTTCTTTATGCAAAGCAAGATAGTCAAACAGATCGCGCTGCTCTTTGGTTTTAAATTTATGTTCTCCCGAATTCACAAACTGGGCCCAGCGAAAACAGTAAGTACAATAGGCGTGGCAGCTTTGTCCCTGGGCAGGAAAGACCAGAACCGTCTCTTTATATTTGTGCTGTAATCCACCAAGTAAACGATCACCAATTCGGGGGATGTTATGAACCTGACCATCCGGATGCGGATTCAACTTTTCGCGGATGGTCTGTACGGCCATCTTTTCTTCCGTAAATGTTCTGGCAGCCCGCAGCATTTCCCAATGTTTCGGTAAAAGCATCTCCTTTTGAGGAAAGGTCAAGCGGTAGATAGGATCTTCTTCCCTGTTTGCCCAATCAATTAATTCATCTAAGACATATCGACTGACCTTGAAGGGGAAGACCTTGGTCAGTAATCGTAATTCATCCAGTTCACGGGAGGAAAGGCGGCGGGCGTATTCAGAATTTAAAAATTTCGAAATCGAAAAGAACATGAGGGTTCCTCCTTTCAAAATTAAAAGTTAATAATTTAGTAAAGGTAACGGGCCCTGGTATTGTGGGATTGTGAATCCGGTTGGGATCACAAAAAAGATTTTAAATTTAAGGCCCCAATTTCGAGCATTAAAATATACAAAATTAATTATATCCTCGCAAATTTTTAAAACATATTCTTATTTCTTTATTTATCGGCGTTTTTAAGCCATATGTTTAAATAAAATAAGACAAAAATTAAAATTTTTATTCTTTTTAATTTATTTTTTTACTTTTTTTTATTGTAAATTCTACAATAGGCCTTAATTATCGTTATTTTTCGATTACTTGGCTAACTGAAATATTAAAAATACAGGTAAAAAAGGAGGGCCAGGGGACTAAAAAACTTACGAAATATTAGGACAAACTTTCTGTGGTTGTATTCCCTCTCTTAAAACCATAAACTGATTCCGGCCGTAGCCGCATAATATTGCAGCTTTAAAACTTCATATTTTAAAATCCTCTTTTCGCCTGCTTCCAAATAGATGCCAAATCCGGCATCCAATTTAAAATCCAGACCTGCTCTTATAGTCATGTACTGATTTTTCCACTGATCCCTGGCAAAATAATTGGATGTTTCTGAACCATTTTTATCAAAAAAACTGTATTGGTAGAGACCAATGCCGTAAAGTGAAAAGCGTCCGATCACCGGGCTTTGTAATTTAACTCCAATTCCAATCGTATTAATAAATACTTTGTCCATTGATCGCATAAATTGTAGATGCTGATATTCATAATTCAGAACAACATTAAAATAGGGGTAACTGCCCAGGTAAATATCCAAGTCCATTTTAGGACTCTTTTTAAAATCATAAAAGCCTTTTTCCGAGGGATTTTTTTCGATACTTCGGCTATAGCCTACGCGTATCCGGCTTTTGGGCATGGAACGTATTTTTGCTTTTTCCTTTTCACGTTGTTTTTGCTCTTTTTGCTGTTTCACTTCCTGCCTGTACAATTGTTTGGCCTGTTGTGCATTTTGGTGGATACTTTGTAAACGCTGCAAAACAGCGCGTTCAGAAAAGTCCCCATCAACAAAGGCAACAATCATTCCGGTGCGTATTTTAACAGGTTTTTCGGGTAAGCTAATTCTGCTTTCTGTGGTAAATACTTCCGCAATTTCGGATTCCGCAATGACTCCGCCGTCTTCTTCGGATTTGAACAAGATTTTCTGACCTTTACGGATTTGATCATTGCCGCCTTTGTTAATCATAATTTCAGTTTCAGAAACGCGGGAAACCAGCGCCTTCTTTTCCCAGCGATTCAAGGCCTGAGCCAATAGTGCTTTTACGCCATCCTTTACATCCTCAGGAACACATTCTAAATTCTTTTCATAAACAATCTTATTTTGCGGATACTCAATGATGGACAAATTGAGTAATCGCAGTTGCCCCTCCATGGGTTGATTAAACGAGAATCGGAATTCAAAATAAGGATCGCTAATAGGCCTTTCGATCACATAAAATTTTCCGCTCTCCAGCAGAATTTGTCTGCAGATTAATTGGAGGGCGCGTACAGATGAAGAAACGGCATTGCCCGTGAAGTCGGCCAGATAGGCTGGTAACAACTGAATTTTTTTGTTCTCAAAATATTTGCTGAACACAACTCTATCGCCAGGGGTTATCCTGTCGTTGAGATAGATTATTTCAGCCTGAGCTTCCTGGCCATCAAAGCGCATCAATCGAACACGACCGTAGCCATATTTAAGGTTGTTTACCAGAACAAATTCATCCCCAACCAGCCATCCGGCCAGTGGTGGAGCCTTGATCAGAACCGTATGATCCGGGTTCTGGCTAAGCACTTTTCCCTCTTTTACAACAAATGGCATTAAATCACGCATTACCAGATTTACCAACTTCTGTAAATCCTGCGTAATATTTATCTTGTGAGAAGTGGTCTTCTCAATCAGACCATTGTGTAAATTGATCCATTCCACATAAAAATGGACGTCACTCTTCTGGAGATCAATACGTCCTGTTACTACGTAATCTACCGGGGTCAACTTCCCCAGCTTAATGGCCTGTTCGGTATTGCGCACATCATTTATCGTTAAAATAAGCCGTTCTGTTTGAATAATTCGCTTCCAGGCCTCCTGACTAAAGAGCCGGATTCTATCCGTAGCGCTCAAGCTGGAACAGAAATAGGAATACAATCTCTGGTTTAAGGAAGGAGACTGATTCCCCCGCATCTCGAAAGGATAGACATAAACAACGGGTAAATCCTGAGCTATTATGTTACCAACAAGAAGTAAACCGAACACAAGAATCATAATCTTGAATTTCATATTACACCCACTTTTTTAAGTATTAAGAAATAATCCAGGATGCCCACAGAGCACTCTGCATTGGTTAAAATTCCGAAACCTCTCCAAAATGGCCATATCTCTGCATTTCGCTATTCGTTCTGAATCAGGCATGCAATTGACTTTTACAGTTAAAGGTCTTTCTAAGATAAAAAAGAAATAAAACAAATTCAAACCATTGCATGCTCAATGAATGTAACATAAATTGCTAACTCCTGTCAGATTTGCTAAATTTTAAATATGAAAAGCAGAGAGCCATCTTATCTGGCCCTGTACCGTTCAGGGGAATTGGCCGAACGCCTTAAAGCGCTTAGGGCTCTTCTGGAGCGATGTACCGTTTGCCCCAGAAATTGCGCTGTCAACCGCCTGCAGGATGAACAGGGCTTTTGTTTAACAGGACGCGATGCCTATGTCATTTCCATTTGTGATCACCATGGCGAAGAGCCGGTACTTTCCGGATTCAGAGGATCAGGAACTGTCTTTTTTGGAGGTTGCAATTTACGTTGTGTTTTCTGCCAGAATTACCAGATCAGTCAACGGCCACACTATTTTAAACAGTTTCGGATGTCAAGCGATGCCCTGGCGCAACAGCTCATCGATTTACAAAACCGGATTGGCGTGCACAACATTAATTTTGTTTCGCCTTCCCATGTGGTTCCCCAGATGGTGGAGGCCATTTTCAATGCCATTCCTTTAGGACTAAAAATCCCCATTGTTTACAATTCCAATGGCTATGATGCGCTTGAAGTACTCAAATTACTGGAAGGCATTGTAGATATTTATTTACCGGATTTTAAATATTTTTCTGATGATTTGGCCTGGAAGTATTCCCGATGTAAAGATTATGTGGAGGTGACAAAACAAGCCTTAAAGGAAATGTACCGACAGGTGGGAGATTTAGAAGTCAATGCCAACGGTATCGCCGTTAAGGGACTGATCATCCGCCATCTGATTCTGCCGAACGAACAGGCGGACAGCGAACAGGTGCTGGAATGGATTGCCCGAGAACTCTCCCCCAGGGTGGCGGTCAGTCTGATGGCTCAATACTATCCTGTACACAGGGCGGCAAACTACCCCCTGATCTCAAGAACAATTCGTTACAACGAATATTTACAGGCTTTAAACAAAATGCAGTCCCTTGGGCTCCATTCAGGATTTGCGCAACAGATGGACGCACCTGAACATTACTTGCCTGATTTTGAAAAAGATGGGCATCCCTTTGAATAAAAGACTTAGTGATTTTCCTGATCGCTTAGCTTTTGCAAAAGGAGCTGAGCAATTCGTTTTTTTAGTTGTTCCTGGTCAGGAATAATCGAACTAAATTCAACCCGGCCCTCGATGCAAAGCGATGGGATACTACGCACGCCTAATTTTTTCATGTAGGCTAAACCTGCCCTGGTAGAAATTTTATGTTCGATTACTTTAACTTTTCCACCAAAGTCAGCGGCTGCTTTTGTCGCAGCTTGCACCATATACTGGCAAGGAGCACAGGTAGCGGAATCCAGAGTAATGACTTCAATCAATACAAAAGGATTATTCGGATAGTCCGGTAACTCCACAGGAATTTCTTTTAACCGGTTAGAACGTTGTAATTGTTTGAAAATTTCACGCTGATAGGGATTATGGACTATTTCGGCCACAGCTTTTAAATTTTCCGGGGGACAATTAAAGGGAATGTCACAGCCTGGCGAGAGGATAAAACCCTGTTGCCCTCCTGTTTCTAAACATTCGAGGGCGTGGGATTTACAATTTTCCACAGAACCGAACAAAAGGACAGAAGTTAATTTGAGATTACCGCCAAATGCTTTTTTGTATTTTTGAGAAAGATCACGGCACCAGGCCAATGAAATATTCTCATCAATCGAAACATAATCACTATTTGTCTGGAACATCAGCTCCAGGTTTCGGCTGGCATCGCCGCAAACGAAAAAAGAAGAATAATGATGATGTTGTCGAATTGCATTGGAAATTGTATTTACCTCTTCAAACACAAACTGCTGAAAGTGTTCAGAAGAGATTTGACTGCTCATCGGATCGACCAATGCAATGATATCTGCTCCGTTTTCCATGTAAAAACAGGCGGTTTCTGTGGCAATCCGCGTTGTGAAGTCCATTATTTCTTTGACCTCAGAAGGAGCCAGCATCAATTTTAAAAACAGATCATTACCCATCAGGTGCATGGCGAGGGTAAAAGGTCCCGTAACCAGGCCATAAAGGGCTAAATCCTGTCCATATTGTTTTTTTAACTGTTGGGCTACCTTTTTAACCAGTGGGAATCTGCCTTTATTCAAATCAAATGGCGGCAAGGAAGCAATGGATTTTTCAAGCAAAGGATGGCTGGTTACTGAAGGAGGCATCTGGTCAGCCCAATGTAACTGGCAACCTAACACTTCTGCCTCGAGTTGTAAATCGAACATAATTGGTAAACCATCAGGCAAATAAAGTTCATATGCCTTTTGTAAGCCTGAGAGAATAGCTCCGGCGTTTTGCAAATAATCTTTAGCCGAAAGGCCAATAAGTCGGGCGCCATGAACACCCACAAATGGTACCCATGGTACGCGTTCACTTTTTTCAAGCCGAAATGCCTGTAAAAGTAATGGTAATCCTTTCATTGACTCCCCTATAATCAATCCTCTAAGGAATATTCAAGGATGCACCCACCAATAAAATGGACGTAGAAGGACCAAAATTGTAACAATCGTCCAAGTTTTTCACCTCTTTCACGAAACCCCCTTTTTTTCACTTAATAGGTAAATTCCAGGAAGGTTTGATACATAACACGAATATTTTCCAGTGGAACATCCGGGCCGATTTCCCCACTGGCAATCAGCCCCCCATCTGGTGTCCCAAGGTGGTTAAAAAGTTCAATGATGTGCTGACGTACATCATTTGGGCAGCCAAACGGTAAAATATTTTGACTATCAAGCTGTGTTAAAAAACAAATTTTGCCGCTGAACTCACGCCCAATTCTTTCCAGGCCCATAACATTTGCCTGACAGTTCAGCACATCTACCCCTAAATCAAGTAAATCTGGTATGATTTCCAGAATATACCCATCCGAATGAAAATGTACATCCAGCCCATGATGTTTCACCTTCTGGAAAAGGGTTTTGTACACAGGTTTAAAAAAAGAGCGCCATAAGGACGGTTCAATCATCAGGGCCCGTTGTGTGCCCCAGTCATCAGCAAACTGTATTCCGTCATATTCTAAGGCCAGCCATTTATCCAACCAATGCATGGTATATTCTAACAGGTCATCACGCAAGCGCCTTATTTCTTTGCACTGAAAAGCCAGGTCCATCAACAATTGTTCAGGCCCCCGTAACTGCGCCATTCTTTCAAAAAAGGTGATCCAGGCGCCCCGCGCATAATAGTTTTCGTTGTAGCCCGCTTTCTGTCCGCTGTAAAGCCTGGTTTGAGGAAATTCGGCATCTAAATCTGGCCACCGGTAGTTTTTGTAATAAGACCAATCAAATAGAGGGTACTCGACGGGCAATCCACAAAGGCCTTCGGTCTCCACCTGCCATAATGTTCCAAATTCATCTAAATGTTTTCCCCTGCGATACAAAGGAGGTAATTTTTCAGGAGATAGGTCCTCAAGATATGGCCAACCAAAATCTTCAGGCACCTGATCGAGGACTTCTTTCAAAGCCTGCCCGTATTTAAGTTGCGTAGCGGGCAATATGGCGTGCGAAATGGGTACGCGATCTGGACGCTTAAAATGGATGGCCCGTTTTACACGCTCACGGCTTTTCATGATTATCGATCCTTTTTTACTCCTCTAACAAATCATGCCATCTGGAAAGCCTTTATGGCAGAAATTTGCCAGGCCGCATTTCCTGCTCAAGTGATCTGACCTACGTCAGATTGAATCTACATTTGTCAGAACGGATCCGTCCTGAACTGCCCCGGTTACTCAGTAAGATGTTGACCTCTTAATCCCGAACCAACCTGGTTTGTTTTAATAAAAAGCAAACAAATAAAAGGATGCAATCAATGGCAGCAATGTATTTTTCCCTTAATGCTCCCGCTCCTTTTTAATTAGTTTTGAATTGCAGAATGGCGACCACTGGATAATGGTCAGAAATGAACGTCGGCCCCTTTTTCACGGGCAGATAGTAATGTTTTAAAACTTTAAAGTGCGGTGTACAAAAGATGTGATCAATGATCGTCTGGTCCGAATTGTTACCAAAAGCATTGTAAGTTTGTTGACCGCCATAATGTTTTTGGGTACTCAGAAAATAGCTGTCTGCCAGATGCAAGACCCTGTCACTGACCATGAGCCGGTAAACTTTTCCAAACTGGGGGGCATTAAAATCGCCGAGCAGAACAAACGCTTTATTCTGACAAAGCTGTTTTGCCAGGGTCAATATCGTTCTGGCGGCCAGCAAGCGGGCCGTATCGCTTACGTGGGAAAAGTGCGTGTTTCCCACCCATAAATCTTGATCGCTCTGCCGATCGTAAAGCTGGATGAGGGTTAATATCCTGGGTAATTGCGCTCCGGGCCCAATACTGCCCTCTTGCTCAGGATGTTCAGACAACCAGAATGTTCTGGCGGTTTTCAAAAGGAAGCGATCTTTTTTGAAAAAGATGGGCGAAAATTCACCCCCTGTTTTTCCATCCCTGCGCCCTACTCCATAAAAACAATAATCCTGCAAAGCAGAATCTAAAAAGGTTAACTGATGGAACAAAACCTCCTGAAAGCCGATGATCTCTGGTAATTCCCGCTTAAGCGTTTGCATAATAATGGGCGTTCGGTTAGGCCAGGCATTTTCAGCATCGTCAGGATTATCATAGCGAATGTTAAAACTCATTACCTTGAGCCGGGCCTGTTCAGGCTGAGCTCCCACCTGAAAAACCAGGATTAAACAAAAGAACCAAACTATTCGAAACATATTACCTCTCTCCTGGAGCGCTGGTTGCGTGTGTTCTCAAGGATTTTCCCTCTCGGACTGGTAAGGAAAATGTTCGTCAAGCGGCGTACTGGCCAGTTCGATTAAGAATCGACTGATTCGTTCGCAGACCAGGTTGACGTATTGTTCGCCTTTTTGCGCGCTGGCCAGCGAGGGATCTCCCACCGCGCAATGGTCATTCAATTGAGAAAATTGACGGCTGGTGTACACCCAGCCTTTGTTCAGGGCCTCAAATCGAAAAGGACGGGCCAGGCCCGGAGCGGCTTGTTTTAAGTTTACCAATTCAGGAAACAGATGAAGGGCCACTGAAGTCTCCATTTCACCGGCGTGGTCATCCGGTTTGTTAAAGATAGATGAAAATTGATCCTGACCAACCTGCCACCAGTTAACCAAAAACAGGAACACATCGAGTTCGTATTGCAATTGCCGGATCAATGGTTTGAAATCGTTGCCTCCGTGGCCATTGAACAGCACCACTTTTTTAAAACCGTGATGACGCAAACTTTGAACAACATCGGTAATTATAGCATCTAAGGTGGATTGTTTGACGTGCATGACCAGCGGAAAGTCGAGCAGATTGGCATCGACGCCATAGGGCAGTCCCGGCAGTAGCAGTACTTTTTTGGTGGCCTCCCAGGCCGTGGCCACACAGCGCCGGGCAATCATCGACGTGTGTAAAAAGTCCTGACCATAAGGCAGATGACGATTGTGAGCTTCAATAGCCCCAACAGGCAAAACGGCGACTTCGTAAGTGTTCTGTTGTGCATGGTTCAGGTTGATTTGTGTTAAGTCAAAAAGATCGGGCATGGCACTTTCCTGCATTTGCCAATCAAATGGATTTATGATGTTTGATGGTAAATTTCATCGATCACGGCAATGACCAGACTACGCAGGGGCTGGCGTCTTTCAAAGCCCAATTCTTCCGTGGTAGAATTCCCCTCGGACATGACCAGCACCCGGTCGCCTACCCCGGCATCCACCGTATCAACCGCAATAATGGTCTCTTTTTCCGCATTGCCCTGCAAATTAATGGGTTTAACCAGCAACAGCTTTTTGTTCTGATAAGAAGGGTGCTTTTGTGTGGCAACCAGATTGCCAATGACGCGCCCGATGATCATGTTTTTTCCTCCAGTTCCAGATGATCAACAATGCCAACGATGGTCACATCACTGGGAATGTTACGATCGGCAAAAGGCGTGGTGGCATCGCCTCCACCAACCCAGTAAATCAGATCGCCTTCACGGGCACCGACGGTGTCCACCGCAACGACCGGCATTCCCAGAGGCTCATTGCGATCATTAACCGGTTGCATGATGTACAGTGTGGTGCCTTCCAGTTTGGCGTCTTTTACCGATGCCCAGACCTTGCCGATGACTCTGCCCAGCCGCATGTTTTCTACTTTTCTTTTTGTTCTTTATGATGTTTTTTGAATAACACCTTGCCCCCCATTTCCAGCGAATCGACAATGGCCACAATGCTGGTATCGGTTGGCACATTACTCAATTTTTCTGACTGACGCGCCGAACTGCCGCGCACAATGATCACTACTTCGCCCTCCCCGGCCCCAACCGTGTCCAGAGCCACAAAATATCTTCTCGTTTCACTCAAATCCGGCTCCAACAATTGAACCAGCAATAATTTGTACCCCTCCAGCCGATTGGATTTGGCCGTGGCTACCACATGACCTTCAACGCGTGCTAATTCCATCTTTTGTGTCCCTTTGTTTTCCCATTAAATGGAAAATACTCAGTCCTTAAATTGAGTGCAAATATTGTTTTTTCCATGAAAGCACGAGTCCATCGCGCTCAAAAGTCTTTGTTAATTGCCGGATGCTTGCCGTACAGCAGATCATCCATTTTTATGGCCAGATAACGGGCCAGTTGATTGCGTTTAATCAGTTTGCGAACCAGCCCATGCATCGCATTGTCCGGGTGTGAGTAGGGACAGACTTTCATGCAACGGGAACAATCCGTACCAACCGTGCACCAATAACTAAAACAGGCTTCATGATTAATTTTCCAGCGTAAAACGCCATGTTCCCACTGACGATCTTCAAACGGAATGGCTTTACTGGGACAGTTCTCCGCACATTTTTTGCATCTATTACAAAAATCGATGACAGAGGCATCGGGCTGGTAGGCATCGACTTCCACGGGTAAGCTGGTTGTAACCACCCCAATCCGCACACGGGGCCCCAGCCTGGGCGTCATCAGCAAGCCCATGCGCCCAATTTCACCCAGGCCGGCATCCCGGGCCACCAGGGGACAAACGACCAGATAGTTTCCGTCAATGTGGGCGCGGGCCCCGTACCCTAAGCGGCTGATGAACGTAGCCAGTTTAACGGCCAGAGTGCCTGCCCGCAAATATTGATCGGCTGACTCCAGAACCGTTGGGCTCAGCGGGCCACGGTTTACCATGTTTTTGTTCATTTCCACCGTAAAGGCAATCGCAAATGGATGTTCTTTTTTAATTTCTGCGCCATACGGCTCCTGGCGCCCACGATGGCTGTACAAATGGTAATCCTGCAAACGGGTGACCCCAACCGAGTGGGCTCCGGAACGCATCAGCCAATCTTTAATGAAGCGCGTAATCTCCTTACTATCCACCTTGAGCGCTTCCAGGCGAACCGGTGGTTGCACGTTAGGATGAAAATGCTCCACCGTTTCGAAACTGGCTTCTGCAGCATTAAAATACAGGGGATGGTAAAATTTAGCGTTGGGACTCAATAAACCGGGCTTTTGCCGCCATTCATCGTCCAGCGCCCTTTGCTCAGGGTGGTTCTGATAATATTCATGGTAGCGCTTTGTGCCAGGTTGCAGTCGCCGGCGGCTGAACATGATGTCTCGTTCATCATGGCACATCTGCGGCTCAGGCGAAATCCGGATTTTTTTACGCGCCGCATCCATGGGTACAAGAAAGAGAATGAGCACGACGGCAGGCACGACCAGTAAAAAAATCACGACCCAAAAGGGAAATGTAGCGAAAGAGAACGCAATCAGAAAATAGGGTAAGGAAAAGAGGACAGCCATTAAGAAAAATACTTTTGTCGCCCGATCCTCTTTTTCCAACTTGGAAATGAAAGCAGCTACCAGGAATAAGGAAAAAAGAGTAAAGCCCGTCAATAAGAACACAGAACGCAAAATGGATCCTTAATCTTTGTTTAAACGCAGCGCCATTTCCTGAATCACCTGCCAGGCCCGCTCTACATGCGCCTTTTTTAAATAGGTTTGTCCGGTGACCATGCGTAAGTTGAATTGGCCATGAACCCGCGTATGACTTAAAAAGAGCTTCCCTGAAGCATTGACAGCCTGCAACAGGCGTTCATTCAGTTGGTCTAATGTCTGCGCTTCCTCGATACCTGACGGATGGTAACGAAAACACACCAGATTCAGAGTTCGGGGGGCCATGATTTCAAAATCCGGATGATTTCGGATGTTCTGCTCAAGTTCTTTTGCCCATTGCAAATGATTGCGCAAGATTTGACGAATGCCCTGCAAACCAAAACTGCGCATCACAAACCATAGTTTTAAAGCGCGGAATCTCCTGCCCAGCTGAATTCCCCAGTCTCGGTAATCTTTCACTTGCCCCCTGGTGGCCGTTTTCAGATATTCCGGCAAAATGGACATGGTGCGTAGTAGTGCCTCCACATCCCGGACAAAATAGGCGGAACAATCAAAATTGGTAAACATCCACTTGTGCGGATTAAAGACAAAAGTGTCCACCTGTTCAATACCCTCAATCATCCAGCGAAATTCCGGAAGCAATAGCGCCGTTCCGGCAAAAGCCGCATCCACGTGCAGCCACAGGTCATACCTTTTACAAATGGCGGCGATCTCTTTTAAGGGATCAATGGCCGTAGTACCGGTAGTGCCCAGGGTGGCTACCACTGCAACCGGTTTTTTGCCGGCCTTCAAATCGGCCTGAATGGCCTGCTCCAGAGCCTGAGGCTTTAGACGCAACTGATCATCCACAGCCACTTTTACCAGATTTTGCTTACCATAACCGGCCAGCATGACGGCCTTTTCAATGGATGAGTGTGTTTCCGTGGAGCAATAGACGCGCAAATCCGGAAAGCGGGCAAAGCCCCTCTCGTTAATCGTAAAACCACTAAACTTTTCACGGGCTGTTAACAAAGAAACCAGCGTGGAGGTAGAGGCCGTGTCCTGAATTACGCCCTGCCAGCTGGCAGGCAGGCCCATGGCCTGCTTTAACCAATCCATGACCCGTTCTTCCAGTTCCGTGGCTGCCGGAGAGGTTTCCCAGATCATGCATTGGGCGCCCATGGCTGCGGTCAGCATCTCTGCCAGAATGGAAGGAAAACTGGCATTGGCCGGAAAATAGGCAAAAAAATTCGGGCTTTGCCAGTGAGTCATGCCCGGCAGGATGAGCTTCTGGAAATCTTCAAAAATACGTTCAAATTCTTCGGCCTCTTCCGGCGCTTCGTCAGGTAAGCGGTTCAGAAGCTCTCCCGGTTTTACCTGTGATTTTACCGGATATTGTTCAATGTGCTGGTAATAATCGGCCATCCAATCCACTAAGTGATGCGCCCATCCACGGAATGCTTCCCTGTCCATTTCTCTCATTTCCTCTGTTTTTAATTTTTCAGGTGGTCAAAAGTCTCGGCCCGCTTCAAACATTACTTGCGGAAAGGGCCCAGGCGAAGCGCTTCTCTTTGTTCAGGCGTCAAATTGCCAAACTCAAACAGGCAAATGCCGCCGATACCCGCTTCGCGCACCTTTTGAATTTCGTCCAGTAAAATTTCGGCCGAAAATTTTTGATAGGGCCCCAGGCCAACATACGGAAAAACTTCAGGCGGTGCAATCCTTTTCAAATAGCGGGCCTCCTGTTCTACGGTACGAACATCGGGCGTGTAGGACATGGTGAAAATTTCCTGCAGATAATCCTTTTTTAACCACGCCCCCCAGTTTTGCATTTTTATGGAGCGGCTCTCCTTCAAATCAGGAAACACATCGGCCGAGAGTTTAACCTGAGGAAATTTCTGCTGGATTAAGCGGTGTACTCTGCCCACAAAACGATTGACCTGTTTTTCCCTGAACAATTGCCAGTTTTTCCAGACCTCAGGATCGCTTTTCGGATCAATGGATTTGGGATCAAGCAAATAATCTAAGGTGAATTTTTTACGACAATGCGTACAATAACAAAAACCGTCCTGATAGGAATAACTGCCAGGATAACGAATGTAATCCAGCTGCAGGCCATCAATTGCATAACGGCTTAACAGATTTTCGTACACTTCCAGCCAGAACTGCTGCACCTCCTCACGGGCAGGGCAAAAAAAATGATAGCCTTTTTCCACTTCCGAAGCATGTTGCCCGCTAAAAGAGACGGCCAACCATGGCTCTTTATTTTGGACCAGTGGAGACTGCTCCCGACCGACAAAAAAAACCCAAACCCAGGGCACCAGCCTCATATCGTATTTTTTACACAGACGCACCAATTCGCCCAATGGATCCCAACCGACAAATTGCGGATGTTGAAGTAGGTCCGGATGGGCATGAGGATAAATGGCATAGCCCTGGTCAATGGTCTCCGGGCAGATCACATTAAAACCCAGTTCTTTCATCTGGCGCACAGCTTCTTCCAGCTGGCCGGCATTGCTTTCTCTGATGTGGTACCACACGGCGCGCTTTTCATTCTGGCGCACGGGAAAAGTTTGGTAGAACAAACGCTTACTCTGAACCACTAAAGAATCCAGCCTTTGGGCAGAAAACGATGCAGGCTTTTTGATTTTGCTCAGTTGTTGTTCTAACGCTTCCAGCTGCCTTTCCAGATTTTGATAATATGCCTGTTGGGCCGTTTCCTGTTTGTAGCGTTTTACGTTTTCTTCGGCTCGCTTTAGGTAGTAATTGGCCAGAAACACATAAGATCGGGCTTGCACAGAGTACTGCAGACGATTTTGTACAAGGTGGACTTCCACTCCCGGAAACAGATGCTGTGCGATCCAGGACGATTTTGAACCATGGCCCGATATGATGAATCCGTTTTCCGGTATGGCCGAATTATTGCCCCCAACTTTTTGTACAACATGATTTTGTACCACAGCTTCCAGCCCATATTGATTGGTACCGGTGGAGTCGCCATACTTTGGTGTGTAAATGACAAGTTGATTGGCGCCCCTTCCCCCCGGAAAGGTTGTATCCTGTGGATTGATCTTATCAATTTCTATGGTAAAGGATGATTGGGCACAAAGTGTAAAAATCAATACTAAGCCCAGGAACGCTGTTTTCATCGACCATCTCCCGTTTGACTTTTCGGCCTGTTTTAATCTACTGCGATGGTTATGGATTGAATTTTCTGCTCGTTGATGGTTATTTTTCTGACCACGGTGTTCTTGTGGGCCAAAACTTTCAATTCGTATTGCTGGCCGGGTTGCACTTTAAACGTCAGGCGATCATTGACATCATTTTGCTCGCCACGCGAATAGCCGTTTTTAATCCATCTTCCATTCTTCTGTAATTGAACCGGAAAGGCCACCCGTTGTCCGCTGTTTTTGCTGATTACGGTGACGCGCAGCTCAACCAGGCCGTCCTGCGGAATGGCCCTGGCATAGCGATCGGTTACGTCGACGGCATACAGGTAATCTACCGACGGATCAAATAAATCGGGAAATATTAAGGGCGTCTTTTTGTAGGAAACGGCGTAAATGCGATATTGCCAATTGCTTTTGTTGGCCCGGCTGGCTTTTTCTTCAAACCAGGTTTCATCCAGAGGGCCTGGCTCGCCGGCGCCAATGAAATGCCAGCCCTTGTCCCATATTTCGACCCAGGAATGATTTCCACTCTGGTCGTACCACATGGGCACACTGATGAAGCGTGCCGGAATGCCCACAGCACGGCAGGCATCAATTAGTAAAATGGAAAGGCCTGTACAACTGGCCATGCCGGCTTCTATGGATTCAAAGGGGCTCTGATCGGCCTTGGGTCGCCGGGTGGAATAGTGAACGCCTAACATATCCCAGATTTTTGCATTCAGAATAAGGACGGCCTGGCCAGGCGATGAAGCTTCTTTTACCAGCGAAAGGAACTGCTCGTAAAAACGTTTTCGCCAGTCATCGCGTTGCTCGTGCAGATTGGCGTAAGGTAAAACATAGTTTAAAAAGAGGCTGTCCGGTATCTGATCGCCCCAGGGCACCTCGCGGCGTGCCTGATAAGCGTATTTGATGTTTTCGATTAAAAATTCAGGGCTGAGTGATTTTAAATCGCGCTCCGGCATGTAGGCCAGCAAAAAGGTGGCTCCTTCGATTTCCTGATCATCGCAGGCTTTAAGACATTGCAACAAAGCTTGCTGATTTGAACCCGCTTTTTGCAAAGCACGCTGCACAGCCGGCCGATAAGCCGCAGGAACGCGCTGCAATGGCCCCTGGGAACAGGCGTGGAAAAAGAAGAACAGAATGATGAGAAGCCATGGTGAGGAATGGGTCATTTTGGACTCCTGTGTTTAAGGTGAGGGGAAAGGGGAGGGGGAGGAGACCGATTTATCGGTCTTAAAGGCTGGGCATCTGGGGGCGCTGCCGGGGCTGGAGGATGACTGGCCTCTAACGCGTTGCGTATTCCTCGACCAATTTATTGGTCGAGGAATGGCACGCCTTTTGACTTAAGAGCCCGATGAATCATTGAAGATAGTTTTGCTGCTACGCACTGCCTGCCAGAGGTTACCGATTTATCGGTCTGTGCCCTCCCCGCTTTCCACTCTCGTTTCAAATTAAGTTAACCCTTTAACTCCTTCACAATCACATAAGTGGACATAATCAACTCTCATTGCCACTTTTTGTCAAGCCTGATCAACTCCCCTACATTACCACGAAAATAATTCACTCCAAGCGCATAAAGGTGCTTGTAAAAGCCTTGAAGACGGCTTAAAAAATCAAACCAATTTTTCTGCTTTTTAGCCGTCCAGACTACTTCAGCCAGGGCGCACGCTCTGGGAAAGGCCATGTATTCAACTTCGTCTCCTGTTTCAATGTACTCCGTCCATACGTTGCCCTGAGCTCCTAAAATGAATTTGGCTTCGTCGGCGTTCAGTTCTTCTGGAACCGGCTCGTAAAAGTAAACTTTCTGCAAGGTCACAAAGCCACCAATGGCCAGAGGCTCCGTCGCCGGATCAGCTTGATAAAAATTGAGATAGCAATGGCTGGTCGGCGTCATGATCACATCATGATGTTGCTTGGCCGCTGCAATGCCACCTTTAATGCCTCGCCAGCTCATGACAGTGGCCTGCGGAGCCAGCCCTCCTTCTAAAATTTCATCCCAACCAATGATGTAACGGTTTTTTGTCAACAGAAATTTTTCAATCCGCTGGACAAAATAGCTTTGCAACTCATGTTCATCTTTTAATCCCTCAGCTTTAATGCGCGCCTGACACTTAGGGCAGGCTTTCCAGCGATCTTTCGGAACTTCATCCCCACCAATATGGATGTACTTTCCTGGAAACAGCTCCACGACTTCACTTAAAACATCTTCTAAAAATTGAAAAGTCTTCTCATTACCGGCGCAATAAACATCTTTAAAAATCCCCCAACGATCCTCGACCTTGTAGGGCCCTCCGGTACAACCCAATTCCGGGTAGGCCGCCAATGCCGCCGAAGAGTGCCCGGGCATCTCAATCTCTGGCACAATTGTGACAAATCGTTTCTGAGCATATTCCACTATTTCACGTATTTGCTCCTGTGTGTAATACCCACCATAAGGCTGACCATCATAAATGTATGGCTTTTCTGCGCCATGCGTGGTTAGAGTCTGTTTGCGAAACGCGCCCACCTCGGTTAATCTGGGATATTTTTTAATCTCGATCCGCCAACCCTGATCCTCAGTCAGATGCCAATGAAAATAGTTCATCTTCTGTAAGGCAATAAGATCGATGTATTTTTTAATAAACGAAACAGGAAAGAAATGGCGCCCCACATCCAGATGCATGCCCCGATATGGAAAACGCGGACCATCTTCTATCTCCACACAAGGCACTTTCCATTCTACACCTTCAACCAGATCACGGCTCTCAATGGCATAAGGTAATAATTGTCGAAGCGTTTGTAATCCATAAAAGAGTCCCCGGGCATTCCCCGACACAATCTCGACTCTGTCCGGTTCAATGCTCAATTTGTAACTGCCATCAGCGCCTGAAAACTGTTCATCTAAACGCAAAATCAGCGCATGATCAATATCACCATCTGTTTCCTCTGAAAATGCAAAACCGGTGGGCACACCAAATTGCTCATGTACATAATCTGCCACAAGCCTCAGTTGTTTACCCTGCCCGTCAATTACCAGTTTTGTTTCAGGCTGAAATTGAAACACTCCACTCTTTTCAATCAATTTTTGGGGACGTGGAATAATGGAATATCTGGCCGACTCAATTTTTAAATGCGAAGGCCCACCACAATGAATGAAAATAAATAACAAACTTAGGTAAATAAATAAGCGCCGAATCGAAAATGGAAATGCCATGAAAATCTCCTTTGATTTACGTTCTTTCGATTTAAAAACAAACTAATTAAAAATTCAAAAAAGTGAAAATTTTTTTGCGGTATGTTTGCCACCAATTTTAAAACTCATGTAGGATTTATGAAAAATTTTGATCATTACAACAATACGCGACTCAATCACTATCAGTCTGTGGCCGCCTTTAATCCCTCAGATTCAACTCAATTCCCATTCATAATTTTTGACCTGGATCGTATTGACTTTGACTACATTTTGAAGAAGTATCACTCCCTGATCCAGAATTTACGTTTGATTAAAAGACCCGGTGAAAATCGCTGGCCGCCTCAGACCAGACGTTGGTCCGAAATGGCCCTGGCCCAGGATGCGCAGGGAAATGTCCTGCTGATCTTCTGCCGTGCCCCTTTTTCAATGCATCAGTTCAATCAAATCTTACTAAAACTGCCCATCGCTGTGCAGTGCGCCCAACATCTGGAAGGTGGTCCGGAAGCGTCGCTGTTCATCAAATCAGGCAACCGAGAAATACGATTAATGGGCAGCTATGAAACGCAATTTAATGAAAATGACGAAAACCATAAATTCTGGCCTCTGCCCAATGTTCTGGGCATTGCCAAAAGGAGCCCTTTAAAAGATTCTTACCACAAAACATCGTTCCCCTAATAGGTTCAGGCAAATTAAAACTTGCATTGACCGGCCTTGCGGTAAAATGGAAGAATCCTGCCGGTCGTGTTAAAAAACCCCCTAAGCTTTTTATTTGTGTTTGCCTCGAATGTTATTCAATCTTACTTTTTATTTTTAAACTTGAGATCTGAGACAGACTTGTTCCAAATAGGATTTTCGAGATCGACAAAATGAGCTAACTGCGCGGTATCCGTGAGACAGGGATGCTCTAAAACACCAAACTGAAACGAACATCAGGTCGTTTAAATAAATGGTCTCTTAAAAAGACAGACTGCTTTCTCAAGATTTAGATTAATTTTGACAACAATGAATTGAGGTAAACCATGAACGAACATTCAAAAACCCAATGGCTCTATTTGTTATTGGTAGCCTTTACCTTTGTTGCCGGCTATCTGTTTTTACGTACCGCTTACCTGGTGAGTAATGAATTCCCTTTTACACAGGAAATCATTCTGATTTTTCTGGGTACAATTGCGACTATTGTCATTACCGCTTTGTTGCTAAACAAACAAACCGAAGTGGAGCTTAAAAAAGAAGAAAACATCAAATACATTGAACTTAAAACCAATTTTTACGTCCAGTTTCTGGATTATGTTGAGGAAATGCTCGCCAAGCCAACAATCACACAAAAAGACTTCATGCGTTTGCGCGCCTTGACCCACAAATTATCACTGGTATCCAGTGAAAGCTTTTTAGAACGCTATCGTGAGTTTTTGAACGTTTTTATTAAAAGTTCCGAAGATGAGCACTTTTCTGAAATGGACATCAATAAAATTTCTGACGAACTGGCCCGCCTCTGCCTGGAAATTCGCAATGACTTGCTCAGCGAATCTGGTACGCAAAAAATCCCTCTGACCAAACGCGTGACCAAACTAATTATGAACAACACCCGTGTCTTAAAACTAAAGCAGCCCAATACAAACAATTAAAACGAAAAGTTTCGGTGCGCCCTTCATACCCAATCCCCATTTTTCGGTGTAAGGAATCCCTTACTCTCTAAGTAAAAATTGTACGAGTTTAATGTTAAACATTGAACCAGGTCTTACCGGTATTGGCTATAACTTACCATTAGCACCACTGTCCCCCGCGGCCAGATTTTCGGAGATAGAGGGCCAGCAGATGAGGGCTAAAACGAGGAATCCCTTCCACTTCTACACAGATCACATGTCAGTCGTCAGCGCAGCGTAACTCGAGCTTCAGCTCGAGACTTTCTCTGCTCTGGACCTATGCAGTCGGCGCATCGGTCAAAATGACAATCAATATGGACTTAAAACCAGTAAATAGAATGCTGCCTCCGTAAGAAATTGCACATTAGCGTGCGAAAATTTTTGTGCTGTATGAGGAAGTAAAACCGTTGAATTGTTGATTTGTTGAATGGTCGAATTAACATCAGGCTGACATTCCCAATTCCCATTGATCGTGAATGGTGTTTCCAACACAGGTGAGAAAATTCCCCACACATGCCTTCCCCCTCTCCCAGACTTTTATTCTGGGAGAAGGGGATTTAGGGGGTGAGGGCAAATAATTTCTTTGCGCCCTTTGCAGTTTTTAAAAGGTTGCGGCTACGCTGGCTTAGCCCAATAATTTCTCCAAAAGGTCCTTCCGTCGCAGACGTTCTAATTGTTTTCTGATCCATCCTCTGTTTTCTTTTTTGTACCAGAAAAAAAAGCGATTCTGTGCTGTTTTCTCTTCTATGGTATGCGCTGTGTAAACTTTTTGCAAGGTGTAAGGATGGTAACCACTGTAATAAATCACGGTAGCCACCGTCATCGGTGTGGGCGTAAAATCCTGCACCTGTTCTAAATGGAATCCCAATTCTTTGGTAATCGCGGCCAGTTCCGCCATGTCTTCCAGGGTACTGGCCGGATGACTGGAAATAAAGTAGGGAATGAGCTGTTGTTTTAACCTGTTTATTTGATTGATTTCGTCAAACTTCTTTTTGAATTGATAAAACAATTTAAACGAAGGTTTACGCATGATGCGCAGCACGGGTTCGGATGTGTGTTCTGGGGCGACTTTGAGTCTGCCGGAGACATGGTGTTTAACTACCTGTTCAATGTAGGCGGTTAAGGCGAATTTTTTATCTTTCTCTTTCTGCTCCGTAACTAAAAGATCGTAGCGAATGCCGCTACTGACAAAGGCTTTTTTTACTCCCGGTAGATTTGAAACCTGTTGGTAGATGTCAATCATCGGGCGATGATCAATATTTAGATTAAAGCAGATGGTCGGGTAAATGCAGGAAGCTCGTTTGCATTTTTTGCAGAGTTCCAGGTCAACGCCTTGCATTTTGTACATATTGGCAGAAGGCCCCCCTATGTCGCTGATGTAGCCCTTAAAATCGGGCATTTGAGTAATGGCCCTGGCCTCTTTTAAAATGGATTCTTTAGAGCGACTGGCAATGAACTTGCCCTGATGGGCGGAAATAGTGCAAAAACTGCAGCCGCCAAAACAACCGCGATGCATGTTAATGGAATGGCGAATCATTTCGTAAGCGGGAATGGGGCCGCGTTTTTTATATCTGGGATGTGGCAAACGCGTGTACGGCAGATCGTAAATCGCATCCATCTCTTTCTGACTCATTACCGGAAAGGAGGGGTTAACCACCACCTTTTTAGGACCACTTTTTTGCACCAGAACTGTCTGCGGCTGAAGCATATTGGATTCTTTTTCAATGAATTTAAAATTGCGTGCAAATGCCTTTTTGTCCTTTAAACAGGTTTCGAAGGAAGCCAATTCCAGAGTTGTCCATTTTTTTACCTTTGGCAGTGGCTGGTTTGCATCTAACAAAATGGCCGTTTGGTAAATGGTTTTTAGGGAGTGGAACGGTACGCCCTTTTTTAGTAAACGCAGCAATTCGCGGAGCGGCGTTTCCCCCATGCCATAGATCAGTAAATCGGCGCCGGAATCGATTAAAATGGAAGGCCTGAGACGATCGGCCCAGTAATCGTAATGGGCCAGGCGTCTGAGCGAGGCCTCCACGCCGCCAATCACCACCGGAACGTCAGGGAAAAGGTCTTTTAAAATGTTGGTGTACACAATGGTGGGGTAATCGGGCCGAAAACCGCGCGCGCCGCCGGGGGTGTAGGCATCGTTTGAGCGGCGACGTTTGCGCGCCGTGTAATGGTTGACCATGGAATCCATTACGCCGGCTGTAACGGCAAAAAAGAGGCGCGGGCGGCCGAACTTTTTAAAATCGCGCAGGTCGTCGCGCCAATTGGGCTGGGGCACAATGGCCACGCGCAATCCTTCGGCTTCAATAATGCGCCCGATGACTGCCGTGCCAAAGGCAGGATGATCTACATAGGCATCGCCCGAAAAAAGGATCACGTCCAGTTCATCCCAGCCGCGCTGGCGGGCCTCTTTAACGGTGGTCGGCAGCCAGTCCGTTATTTGGAATTTCTTTTGAATATGCCGCATTCCTTTTACGTTTGTACGTGCTATTAATGAATTTCAACAAACTATGGATAAATTCTATTCCAGTTTTTAATGTTTTTTTTTGCAATTCGTTCATTTAGTGCAAAGAACAATAAGCGATGTGGGTTTATCAATCAGAAAATTAAAAAATCGGTCAACCAGTTTCCAGAAGGGAAAAGGAATAGGTTTTAAAGCCAGACTTAAGTGCAAGCGATTAAAGGCCTTATTCAGAAATTTCGACGATTTAAGAACAACAAATCCGGCGCTTTCTACCCATTGCACTAATTTGGGCAAATCGAACGAATGAAGGTGACCATTTTTAGGCGTCGGTTGATTGCAATGGATGCAGATGTAGTAAGGAATGACCTCCTTGTACGGCACAGAGACAATCAGTTGGCCTGCAGGTTTTAACACGCGAAAACATTCCTCTAAAGCCTGCTGCGGCTGATCCAGATGTTCCAGCACTTCAGATAGAATAATGTGGTCAAAAGACTCGTCAGCAAAGGGAAGGGCAAAAACATCGCCCGTTACAGGGAAAATGGCCGGCCCATATTTTTGTTTGATCTTTTGTAGATTGCTCCAGGCCAGGTCTAATGGCACGTAAATGATTTTTTCAGGATTTAACAAATTTAACAGTTGCCCGCCGCCACTGCCTATTTCCAGAATTTTTTGTCCCTCAGCCAGTTTTAACAGGTGAATGATCTCCTGATAGCGCCGGTTGATTTCGTCTTCCATGAATTTGTTTAATGAAAACTAATCGAAATATTGGGCATCCGTCTGGTAGTGCTCGACATGATTCTGATATTTCAAGGCCACCTTGAATTTTACTCCGTTTTATGTTGACCAATAAAATAAACTTCAAAATTTAAGCTTAGGGGTAAAAAGGGGCAAGGGCTTCCGTAAGACTTTTTAATGCGGAAATAGGTTAGCATTTTCTTTCTGAATTCGCGGTAATCAAAACCCATGTGGCGCAGAATATCAGGCAGCCCATCAAATGAGACAATTTCCCGCGTTTTGGTCGGCTGGCCTACAAAGGCCTTTCGAATATTGCCGGGCCTGGCGTCCACTTCTCCGTAACGGCGCATTAATCGTAAACTGCCCTTGAGCAGGGCCGGAAAATAGAGTTCGTTTGGAACGCCGATTACTACCTGGCCCTCATTTTTTAAAAGCGAACGCAGAGTTGTCAAAGCGCTTGACATGGGCTCTTCCGGTAAGTGCTCAAATACTTCCAGGCAAAAAATAAAATCAAAGGCATCGAGCGGACTGTGCTCAAGACTACCGATAACCATGATGTTCTGCATGTCTTGCGTATTCTGGATAGCCTGCCGTCGCAGCTTAGCAGAGGGTTCGTAGCACACAATTTTACTTTGTGGAAAACGGAGGCTGATCTGTTTGGAAAGCTCTCCATTTCCCGCGCCAAAATCCAGGATGGCGCCGCTAAAATTTTGATCGATGGATTGTAAGGCCAGCAAACTGTGCTGTAAGCGCTGTTTTTGCAAATAGCGTTTAATGAGATTGCGGTCGCCAGTGGTCAGTTTAGCGTAGTCAACATCTGCGTAATCTTTGGACATTGGACAAAAGGACCTGGTTTTTTAAATTTCTCAATTTTCCGAGTAGAAGCTTGAGTTACACAACCGTAACTCGAACTTTAGTTCGAAATGCTGATGCTCAAGCTTAAGCTGAAGCTTGAGTTACATGGATTATTTAACCTTTAAAGAATGTACCGGCTCAGGTCTTCGTCTTCCACAATGGATTCCAGTGTTTGGCTCACCATCTCTTTGTCAATGACCAGCTCTTCCTGTTTTTTCTCCGGAACTTCGAACAATATTTCTTCCAGCAAGGTGGACATGATGGTGTGTAAACGACGGGCGCCGATGTTTTCGGCGCGTGAATTTACTACCGTGGCGATGCGGGCTATCTCACGAATGGCCTCATCCGTAAAGGTCAGCTTTACGCCTTCGGTTTCTAACATGGCCTGATATTGGGTGATAAGAGCGTTTTTGGGTTCGGTTAAAATGCGCACAAAATCATCTTCGGTAAGGCTGTTCAGCTCAACGCGGATGGGAAAACGGCCCTGCAGTTCAGGTATTAAATCCGATGGCTTGCTCACATGAAAGGCGCCGGCTGCGATGAACAGAATATGATCGGTTTTAACCATGCCGTATTTGGTGAGAACGGAGGTGCCTTCTACCACCGGCAGCAAATCGCGCTGAACCCCTTCGCGCGAAACATCCGGACCGTGTTTGCCGCTGGACGGGCCGGCGATTTTGTCAATTTCATCCAGAAAGATGATGCCCGAATTTTCAACACGATGTAGAGCAATACGTATGACTTCTTCCATATCGATGAGTTTTTGAGCTTCCTGCTGTGTTAAAATCTTCATCGCTTCGGCTACGGATGTTTTTCGTTTTTTCATCTTTTTGGGCATTAATCCGCCAAACAGTTCCTGAATATTTAAACCCATTTCCTCGATGCCCATGGGCGAAAAAATCTGCATCATGGGCATGTTGTCAGCGGGTGTATCAATTTCTACGATCCGATCGTTCAATTGACCAGCCAGCAACTGCTCACGCAGTTTTTCCCGCGTCCGTTGATGACGCAATTCCAGCTCATCGCCTTCCTGAATTTCTCCAACCGGTTTTGGATGGTGGCTGATTGGCGGAAGGAGCAAATCTAAAATGCGTTCAATGGCGTTTTGCCGGGCTTTGGTTTCCACCTCTTTGGTCTTTTCTTCGCGCACCATCTGCACGCCAATTTCCACCAGATCACGAATCATCGATTCCACATCCCGGCCTACGTAACCCACTTCGGTAAACTTGGAGGCTTCCACTTTCAGGAAAGGCGCATTGGACAGCTTGGCCAGCCTGCGACTGATCTCGGTTTTGCCCACACCCGTAGGCCCGATGAGAATAATGTTATTGGGCATGATCTCTTCGCGTAATTCGGGACGCACCTGCTGACGCCGCCAGCGATTACGTAAAGCAATAGCCACCATTTTTTTGGCCTTGTCCTGGCCAATAATGTATTTATCTAATTCTTTGACAATCGCTTTGGGGGTCAATTCAGCCATTCGGGCAATCGTTTCATCATAGAGTTTCTGTTTTTTGTGGGCATCCATTACAACACCTCCACGCGTATATGATCATTGGTGTAAATGCAAATTTCACTGGCAATTTGCAGGGCCTCTTTAACGATTTGCTCTGCATTCAGGTCTGAATGTCGGACCAGACTGCGGGCAGCGGCCAGAGCATACGGTCCGCCGGAACCAATGGCCGCAATGCCGTCATCGGGCTCAATAATATCGCCTGTGCCGGAAATGATAAAGGTGTGCTTTGCATTCAGCACGGCCAGTAAAGCTTCCAGACGACGCAAATATTTGTCCGACCGCCAATCCTTGGCCAGTTCGACCGCTGCCTTAGGCAAATTGCCGGAATATTGCTCCAATTTTTGTTCAAACCGTTCGAACAGGGTAAAGGCATCGGCTGCGGCCCCGGCAAAACCCGCCAAAATCTTATCATTGTACAAACGGCGAATTTTAGTAGCCGAATGCTTCATTACGGTACTCCCCATGGTTACCTGCCCGTCGCCGGCAAGGGCCACCTGACCCTTGTGTCGAATACCTAATATGGTTGTGGCGTAAATCTTTTCAGTGTGATGTTCATTCATTCTTTAAATCCTTCTACTTTACTGTACTGTGAAAATCGTGTAACTCAAATTTACGGAATTTGTTCTAAAAAGTTAAATAAAGTTCGATCGCAGGCCAGAAATTTGCCCGGCAGCTGGTGGAGCGTTAGACGCCTGAATCTGGTCAATCAGAAAGGTGAAAATTTACTCTTCTGCTTCATATCCAACAAAAAGTGAGATGTGAGCTTACTCTCTAAGGCAGCAAAGCCGCCACCTTTAAAAACCGCAAAAAGCGCACGTCTAGACGGCTTTCAAGCCGGTTGAAAAGCAGTGGAAATTGCGATTCACTGGGACGGAACATCAAACCATTCAACAAATCAACAAATCAACAATTCAACGACTTTACTTCCTCATACAGCACAAAAATTTTCGCCCGCTATTGCATTACATCTTCTGAAGGAAGTATTCTAAAATATTCATTTGCTAATTTGTTAGCGGATTGTTTAATTTATTTTGAAAACGGCACTAACAGCCAGACACTGGCTCTTTTTGTGCCGGCCAACAAGCGCCCATTCCATTGCATCAGCTTGGGAATGGGCAGGAATTTTACATTTTGCAGATTGCTATTTTAAGCAAAAGGGAGTTAGCCGTGCAACCAGGCCAACGACTCATCTCTTTAGACACCTTTCGCGGGGCTACCATCGCAGCCATGATCACGGTCAATAATCCGGGCAGCTGGAGCCACGTTTATGGGCCGCTAAGGCACGCCGAATGGCACGGCTGGACCTTTACCGATCTGATCTTCCCATTTTTCCTGTTCATTGTCGGTGTGGCCATTGTGCTGGCCCTTTCACGGCGCCTACAGCAAAACGGACCCAAGGAAGCGCTGCTCAAAAAAATAGCGCGTCGTACATTGATTTTATTTTTCCTGGGCCTGTTTCTAAATGCCTTTCCCCATTTTGATTTTTCCACCCTGCGCTTCATGGGCGTTTTACAACGGATTGCCCTCTGTTACTTTGTCGCATCCATGATCTTTTTGCACACCTCGCCTAAAGGTCAATGGGCCTGGGCCATCGGTTTATTATTTGTTTATTGGGCAAAGATGTCCTGGATTCCCGTACCCGGAATCGGCGCCGGCAGCCTGGCTAAAGGCCACAATTTTGCCGCTTACATCGATAGTCTGCTATTAAAAGGACACATGTGGTCCCAAAACAGAACCTGGGATCCTGAAGGGTTGGTCAGTACACTGCCGGCCATTTCCACTACCCTTTTTGGTGTGTTAACCGGCCATCTGATTCGTTCTTCAAAATCGCATCTGGAAAAAATTGTGCAGATGTTTTTGTGGGGTAATTTCGCGATCTGGATCAGTTTAATCTGGAATCAGTTTTTACCGATCAATAAAAATTTGTGGACCAGTTCCTACGCCGTGTTCATGGCCGGTCTGGCCTTAATTGTCCTGGCCTTTTTCTATTATTTCATCGATTACAAAAACAATCAGCATTGGGCAAAGCCTTTTGTGGTTTACGGCAGCAATGCCATTACCGTGTATGTCTTGTCCGGCATCATTGCGGACCTATTGTACGTCATCCGTTGGTTTGTTGACGGGCGCATAGTGACTTTGCACGAGTGGATTTACAACACCTTTTTTGCTTCCTGGTTAAATCCGCTCAATGCATCCTTAGCATTTGCCCTAACCCTGGTGCTCATCTTGCTGGCCGCCATGTGGGGCCTATATGTTAAAAAAATCTTTATTAAAATTTGAGTTCAGGCATCGGAAACTTTTTAAACAAAAATGGGTAAAATTGGCCAGTTGACGGGGAATTGCTATGAATAATCTAATTTCATAAATTTAATCAATTTGGGCACGTTCTAAATTTAAATAGAGCTAATGGTGAAGATTTGCTTTCGAGTTTTAGGATATTACAAAACCGTTCTCCTTCTTCTAAGCCGATTGCTAAAGGAGTACGAACGGAAGGACATAAAATGGGAAAATACAGCAAACGGGTTGAATTGTAATCATGAACTTCAATTCATTGTCCAAATGCAGCTTTGCCCATTATGAATGACTGAGTTTTAGTTTGTTAATAAGGACGGTAGATCAGCATGGAAAGTAATCAGTTTTTGGAAGAATTAAAAGAGAAATTGGGTTTTTATGGCGTTAGCCAGCCGGTGCAGGAAATTTTACAAACCATTCAGATGATTGCGCCAACCGATTTGTCCGTCCTCATCCAGGGCGAGAGTGGGACAGGTAAAGAAGTGGTGGCCAATGCCATTCATCGCCTGAGTAAGCGCAGGGACAACCCCCTCATCTCGGTGAACTGCGGAGCCATCCCCGAAGGCATATTGGAGTCTGAATTATTTGGGCATGAAAAAGGCTCGTTTACCGGAGCAATAGCCCAGCGCAAAGGCTATTTTGAAGCAGCGAACAGAGGCACCATTTTTTTGGATGAAATCGGTGAAATGCCCTTAAATACTCAGGTCAAACTATTACGTGTTCTGGAAACTTCTGAAATCATTCGCGTGGGAGGAACCTCGCCCATTAAAATCGATGTGCGCGTCATTGCCGCCACCAATAAAAATCTGGAACAGGCTGTGGAGAACAACGAATTCAGACGGGACCTGTACTTTCGTTTAAAAGCCATCACCATTGTTATTCCGCCACTACGCAAGCGCAAAGAAGATATTCCAGTGCTGGTCAAAAAATTTGCCGATGAATATGTGCGAAAAAATCAGATCTACTTTAAAGGATTTGCCCCGGAAGCCATTGAAGTGTTAAAGGAATACGATTGGCCGGGCAACGTGCGCGAACTCAAAAACTTTGTGGAAACCGCTATTACGCTGAATCGTGGCGAGATTATCCATTCTTCCTACGTGCGTTCTGCGCTCAATCTGGACAACCGCTACTCCGCTGCCGAAAATTTACCCGTTCCTCTAAACAAAACCCCGGATCAGGCGGAACGCGAACTCATTTACCGCACTTTAATTTCTTTAAAACTCGATATTACTGAACTCAAACAGATGCTGGGCCAATTCATTCAAACCCAGATGAACTGGATGAAAAATCAGATGCCTGTGGCCCAGGAAGAACAGGAGATCGGCCAGAACAATTCTCAGGAAATCAAGCCCACTTCGATCAGCGCCATGGAAAGGGAATTGATCAAGGAAACCCTGAAGCGATTTAACGGGAACCGACGCAAAACAGCCAAAGCCCTGCAAATTAGCGAACGTACACTGTACCGTAAGTTGCACGAATATGGATTGTCGTAACCATGTCTGGTAATTCATTTAAAGCAAAAGGAATGCTACTGGCCGGACTGCTATTGTTAACGGCCTGTGGTTACTACTCATTTAAGGGCTCTTTACCCTCTTACATTAAAACCATTGCCGTACCTTTATTTGACAATCAGACACCGGACCCTGGAGTGCCGGAGACCTTAAATCAGCTATTAACAACTGAATTTATTAAAGATAACACGTTAAAAGTCGTAGATGAATCTAAGGCCGATTTGCTTTTAAGCGGCACCATTTTACCCATCCGCCTGCAACCAGCCGTAGTGCGTCAGGGTGAAGAAGTGGCCGAAGACAAATTGGTCGTTAGCGTAAAAGTCAAATGCGAGGACGTAAAAACGTCTAAAGTTTTGTTTGAAAAAACATTTCAACAATACAGCCCCCTGGATGCTTCGGCCGGTCTGGAAGAACGGGAACAGGCCATCAATGAGGCTCTGGAATTAATCGCCGAAGACATCTTAAACGCCACTCTGGGGGCCTGGTAAGAGAAAGAGAGGGATGTAATGATCAGTCCAAAAGATTACATTCTAAACGTCGGTAGCGAATCGGTTCTGTTTGCCCACAAAGTCGATTTTTTACTCGAAGAAGATGAACTCGATGACGCTCTGGAACTATGCGAAGAAGGGGTCAAACGCTTTCCCTTCTATGCCGAAGGATTTGTACAATTGGCTCGCTGTTATCAGTTAAAAAATATGAATGACGAGGCCATCAAAGCCTATCAACAGGCTCTGAATTTGCTGCCCGGTCATGTAAAAGCCTTAAAAGGTCTGGCCTATCTGTATTACAAAATCCGCAATAAGGAATTGGGCGAAAAAACATTGCTCAATGCCTATCTGTTCAATCCCTACGACGATGAGCTGCATGAGTTCCTGGAAAGCGAAGGTTTACTCTCCAGACTTTACACTCCGCCGGTGTTTGAGGAGGAAGAAGAAGCCACACAAAGCAATGGCGCCATGCTCGACCTGGAAGAGATCCTGGATGATTCCAGACCGACCGATGAAGATGAACGCAATCAGATTCTGGAAGAGATTGATGAACATTCCAGCGTTAACGAGAACGAACTGTTCGATGTTCCGGAAAACGCGCAGGAAGAAATTGAAAAAATCGATGAATCGTTCTTCGAGGTAGACTCCGGCCTGAATGATGAAGAGGAAGATTCGTTTCCGGAAGAACTTTCTGCGGTTTCACCCGGGCTGGGCGCCGAACAGGAAGAAGAACCTGCTCCGCTTTCCGAAGCGCCAGCGCCTGAAGAACAGGAAAAGCCTCAAGACAAGCAACAAACTGACGAGCGCGAAGAATTTACGCAGTGGATGTCGGATCTTTTTAAACCGGAAGAAGCAGAAGAAGAACCAAATGCAGCACCAGAGGAAGAAGCAGAAGAGGAACCCATTGTCAGCGATCTGGACACGATCTTGATTTTCTCCGATCACCGTAAAAATGAACTGGATTCTCTTTCGGATGAATCGGAAGAAGAAGAACGTCCGTTAGGCGATTTCAACAACCTGGAAGAAGACCTGGAACGCATCAGATCTACAGAATACAATGAAATCGAAAAACACATGGTAGAACCGGAATCAGATATGCAGGAATCGGCAATTCCCACGGAAGAGCCTCCTTCCGCAGAAGAGGAGAAAGACGAATCTTCTTCCGATGTGGATGAAGTGCTGAAACGCCTCAAGGAGAGCGAACAGCGCCGCGACGAATCTTCCGTGCGTCGCGTACAGATCGACCAGATGGAATCGCAGGCCGAAAACGAAAACGTAAATATTGAAGATATTTTGTCCAATCCCAGTTTGCTTACCCCTACATTTGGCGAAATTTTGATTGCCCAGCACAAATTTGAAGACGCCCTGAAGGTCTTTAGCGCCCTGGCCAAAAAGGACCCGGACAATGAACGCATCCGAAAAAAAATTGAATTTTTGAAAAAGCTGGTCGTGGCTAAAAAATAATGAAATTAACATTTTTAATCCTTCTCATTCTGGGAATGCATGTTCTGGCCTGGTGCGGAACGTTCTTTGTTAAAACCACACCCACCGGTCTGCAACCATTGAACAATCCGCAATTTCTGAAAACCGCTCAAATAGGCCTTCAGACCTTTCAGACCTTTAAGCAAGAGATTCCGGTATTAAAAAACTGGATCGTTCTAACGGCCGATTCTCAGCAATTATCTGAATTTCAAAATCGACAGTGGATCGAATCGTTTCAACCGGTCGGGCGCTTTAAAGTTTTCCCCTTAACCAACGATAGTCTGGTCGGCGAACAGTGGTACCTAAAGATAATCGACATTACCCGCGCCTGGCAAATTAGCCAGGGAACGCCCGATGTGCTGCTGGCCATCATCGACACGGGCATCGATTACACCCATCCTGACCTGCAAACCAGCCTGTGGATCAACAGCGCGGAGCTCAACGGCACGCCCGGTCTGGATGATGACCACAACGGTCTGATTGACGATGTACGAGGCTGGGATTTTACCGATGCGCCGCGCTTTGCCGACGGAGGAGATTACTTAGATCCCGACCCCGATCCCATGGATGAATTTTTGGGAGGACACGGCACGGAGATCGCCGGCATTATCGGAGCCACTGCTAACAATTTGCGCGGCATTGCCGGTCTGGCTCCACACATTAAAATTTTGAACATCAGGGCCGGCACGGCTTCCGGTTACCTGGAAGAAGACGATGTCATTCAGGCCATGCTCTACGCCTATGCCATGGGCGCCCGAATTATCAACATGAGTTTCGGGGATGTCAAAATTTCCACGCTTTTTCGAGACGTGCTGCACTTTTTGTGGCAAAAGGGCCTGACCTTTGTAGCTGCCGCCGGTAATGAAGGCCTGCCACAGGTCTATTTTCCGGCTGCTCTCAAAGAGACCATTGCCGTGGGCAGCAGCGATTCCACCGACCGTCTGAGTTCTTTCTCCAATTTTGGTTATGGGATCGATTTAATCGCTCCTGGGACAGAAATTGTCAGTACGGCGCCCAACAATAGCTACCGAACGGTTAGCGGTACCTCTTTTAGCGCCCCCATGGTCGGCGCGGTTTGCGCTCTGCTGCTTTCCGCCAATCCTGCGCTCAGCAATGAAAACATACGCGCTATTCTGCGCAACACAGCAGACCAGAATTTGAGCAATCCCTCCTGGCAGGTAGGTGCCGGTCGTCTCAATGCCGGCAAGGCCTTACAAATCCAGAACGGGGGAAATCTGCAATTGCAAGCGCGCACCATCCATACCAGGAACAATACATTTTCTGTCCTGCTTACGGGCAGCGCCTACCATCCCGATTTACAATCGCTTACGTTACGTTACGGCCTGGGGCCCCATCCCGAAAACTGGAAAGCGCTAAAGCAATGGTCCTTTCATTACTTTTACGATGATACTCTGCTTTTGATGCCGGTCAACGACCTGCCAGACACGCTGCTTACCTTTCAATTGCAGATGGAGCTGCTGAACCGGACCACCATTAATGATCAGGCCCAGGCGCTGATCGACCGCACACCGCCCCGCTTTCAAAAATTGATTTTTGATCCTGCTTTTGACGGGCAACAGCTTGTTGGCCTACTGCACACCGTGACGGATGATCCGGTAAAATTAAAACTGCTGTTTTTGCAGGCAAAGAATGGGCCGGCTCTCGACAGCCTAAAGGGAGAAAACGAATTTGCTGAACACTTTGTCACCCTGAATGAACAGGAGATCGGCCAGGCCAGCTACTTGAAACTGATCGCCACCAATCAAGCGGGGCTGGCTGCTTCCACAACCGTTAACATCCCGGAGTTATTTTTTAGCGCTAAACTCTGGCGTCCCTGGCAGGAACAGTCTGTGGACCAGGCTCCGCTTTCCGGATGGTTGCTGGGCAAGTCCATCGACCTTAACTTAAACGGCAGGCCAGAAATTGTGGTCAGCGAATACATGGAAGGCGGGGGCATTGGCTCCTTAAATGTCTTCGAATTTACCGACCATGTTTTTCAGCCTTTGACGAGCCTGGACTCGCGCGGGTTTGCCCGCGATGCGCAGGATGTGAATGGCGACGGCCGGGCAGAACTGCTGGTGACTTATGGGAACCATGCCCGCTTACTGCAATATCTGCCGCAGACAAACACCTTTCAAACGGTCTGGCAGGATTCCAACTTGTGGGCCGGCAACCTGACCGATTGCAACGCTGACGGGCAATTCGAAATTGTAGGTTACCGCGACGCAAATTATCTGGTCTTAAACAATCTGGGAAATTTCAATTTCTCGCCCGTGGCTATTCTTCAAAATTACAGCGCGGGTGAAAATCGCCTGGGATCGCCAAGAGTAGTGGTTCATGATTTTAACGGAGACGGTCAGAATGAGCTGGCCTTTGGCGATTATGACGGCGATGTGCTGATCTTTTCCTGCGACAAGGCCTTTCACTTTCATCTGTGGCAAACCCTAAAATCGTACCAGAGCGATGCCACTAACCTCCTGGAGGTTGGCGATCAATCCTTATTTGTACTCAGCCATACTTCGGAAGCGAGACAATTTGAATCGGATTTGGCGCATCTCTATTGGACCCTGGACATCTTTAAATATGACGAACAATGGCGCGAATTGCGTTTGACGCAGCGTTTGCATTTTTTCCCCTATTACTCAAAAAAGAAATTTGACGCCGGTCTGACATTTAAAACAGACCATGGCCGTTCCTTTCTCTTTCTTTCGCTTTACCCAAACTTTTACATTCTGGAAAAAATCCAACAGCAATGGCAGGTGATCTGGCAAATTAGCTCATGCCGTTCCAATGCGATTATTGCTCAGGATCTGGATCAGAATGGAAATCTGGATGTGCTGTTCAATAATGGAGAGCAGCTGAGTTTGTTCTCTCAAAATCCTGAAACGATTTTAAGCGCGCCTTTCAATTTAAAAGCCCGTCCTCTGGACAGTACGCGTATTCAGCTTTCCTGGCAGGGCGTGCTTTACAACACTTTCAGAATTTACCGCGGTCCTCGGCCGGATGATCTTACCCCATTACAGGAAACCACGGAAAAATCGTACATTGACAATCAACTTTCTGGACAGCAGAGCAGGTATTATTACGCGGTTACAGCGCTGGATGATTCGCTGGAGAGCCCCCGCTCCAATGTGGATTCTGTTGAAATTTGCCCGGCCCCCCGCTTACAGGCCCTCCAAAAAATCGCTTCCCATGTTTTCATGCTCTGTTTTGACCAGCCCGTTCAAATCCAAAAACAGCCGGCTGCCCGGGTGTTTCTTAAAGAGAATCGTCTGTTTGCGCGCTCCGTTACGCCACTGGTTGCCAACAACGCCTTACTGGCCATCTTCGACCTGCCCGAACAGGTCATCACGCCCGATACGCTCATCGTTGCTCAGGTGGTCAATGCCTGTCAAATGCCCATCCATCCCCAATTTGACAGAATGGTCGTTGACTTAAAGGCCGAAATCGAAGCGCCCCGCATTGTGGAAATCGAGGTCAAAAACCGAAACCAGGTGCAATTGACCTTTTCTCAGCCCATGGATTCCGCGCAGGCCGTACAGGTCGATCACTACCAGCTCTGGCCCTGGGGCTCGGTGCAACATATTGCCTTTTCAGATTCATTATTCATGCGCGCCACACTCTCTCTTTCTCTTGATGCTCCGGCAGGCGGCTTTGGCCAGCCGGTCTATTTACAGGTGTCCGGTCTCAAAAACCGCTGGCAGGTTGCCATGGCGGAATCCCAAAAATTTAGCCTGTTTCGTCCGGTAGAAGATCTGTCGCAGGTTATCATTTATCCTCAGCCGCTCACGGCACAGGATCAGGAATTAATATTTGCAAAATTGCCCCAAAAAGCAGAAATTCACATTTTTAATATTAATGGTTTGTTTGTAAGAACATTGAAACGGGTCAATGATTACGGCGGGCTGCGTTGGGACCTGACAGATCAGTGGGGAAAGCGCGTAGCCAGCGGCATTTATCTGTATCACATTTCAAATGGAAAACAAGAAAAGACAGGAAAACTGGTTATTGTGAGGTGAAGATGAAAAAGCAATTTAAAGTTCCTTTAGTGGTGGCCATCACGGGCGGAATTGGCAGCGGACAATCTACTGTAGCCGGTTTTTTTCGCAAATGGGGCGCCTGGGTCATCAATGCCGATCAGAAAGCGAAAGAGGTCATTCAGAGAGATCGGAGCGTAAAAAATGCCCTGCGTCAGACCTTTGGTTCCCAGATATTTGATCGTTCTGGTAAGCTAATCACTTCAAAACTGGCGGCCCTGGCCTTTAAAGATGAACTGAGCACGCAAAAACTCAATCAGATCGTCCATCCCCGCATGGTGGCCTATCTGGTGGAAGAACTGGAACGCGCCCGATTTTCA
This sequence comes from Caldithrix sp., assembly GCF_056497305.1. Taxonomy (NCBI): domain Bacteria; kingdom Pseudomonadati; phylum Calditrichota; class Calditrichia; order Calditrichales; family Calditrichaceae; genus Caldithrix; species Caldithrix sp. The sequence goes on from NZ_JBSMDE010000078.1 coordinate 52,893, forward strand.
CAGCGCTACCCCATTGTGGCCGTGGATGCCGCTCTGGTTTACGAGATCAGCATTGAACAGATGTTTGATGCCGTCGTTGTGGTGTACGCACCTCTGGAAGTGCGTTTTAAACGCGTCAAACAACGCGATGGCATGACGCGCGCCGAATTTTTAGCCAGGGTGGATAAGCAAATTCCGCTGGAAGAAAAAAGACAGTGGGCCGATTTTGTGATCGATAACCGCGGCTCTTTGCCGGATTTAGAAAAACATAGCCGGATCGTTTTTGAAAAACTACTCAGCATGCAGGTAAAAAAAGAAAGACAATTCGCAAAGGTTAGTTAAAAACAAATTTTTGCACAACCTGGGCAATGCCCATGGATTCATCCAGAGGCTTAAAGTTACGCCAGTGACGAATGTAGTTTTTGATGCATTGTTCAAGCGCACGATTCCGGATGGTCGAATGAATAACGCGCACACTCTCCGGGATGACAAACCCTTCGTAGGAAACTTTAAAAGCCACTTTAATAAATCCCCGACTATTTGCAGAAAATTTAGTGTGCTTACGAAAACAATATTCAATCATGGGCGAATATTGATGCACCACGCGCTCAATCTCTTCCGGATCGCGATAACCGATGTCGGCCACAGGCTCTCTGGTCAATTGATCGGGTACGTCTAAATAGGCTGTTCCCTGCCGCCGCACCACATAGTTAAACAGGTTATCCGGGGGACCGTCAACGTCGCCCGCATCAAAATTGGTAACCTGAGATTTTACGCTTGTCGGTATTTTGTTTTTACTTTGCGCTACCTTTTCCGCTATTTCCTGCTCTTCAATAATCGGAATGTCATTAAAATAATCGTCCACTTCGGGCAGCTCATCTTCCGCAACCTGGGCGTTGACCGGCGCCTTAAGGATGCCTTTAACCTGCGGTTGACTGGCAATTTTTTGAGCCACTCTTTTTCGTTCTTCTTTTCGCTGCACGGCGGCCTGCTCCGGAGCAAGCTGGACCCTGGCTACCCTTTGTTTACTGGTGATTTCTATGGGAGAGGTAATAACCACAGCCTTCACATCCTTAGCTTCGGGCTCAATTTGTTTAATCTCTTCCATTAATAGCTGAGTCACAAAGTTCTTGTACCTATAACGGATAATTTGTTCCGCCTTTTCATTAAAATCGGAATAATCAATCTGCATATTTACGAAGATCAAAGTTCCAAATAGCAAAAGCGTAAAGATTAAAATAAAAAAGAAGGTTTCATCCCAGCGCTCATAATAATGGAGCCCAAAGACCTTATTGAATTTGAATTTCTTTGCCACTTTTACCTCAGTCCATTTTTTTTATTTTAATATTGGAGAAAAACCCAAAATTTATTGTGATTGGTATCACCGGTGAATTAACTGAATTAATTTTTACTGTTCATATTAATATAATTTAATATAAGAGTCCACTCTAAAAAGGTATTATTATCGAATTTTATTTAAATTTGCCTATTGTTTTTATTTAAATTACATCAAATATCTTC
>NZ_JBSMDE010000079.1:0-69208 GCF_056497305.1 Caldithrix sp.
AAACCGATGAATCGCAATTTCCTGCCAGCGCCAAAACCACAGATGCCCGAGTAGATAGTTTTTATTGGGACTTGTTCGGCCAGCATGACACATGGGATTACGCCGCACAGGGCATGCCCGAAAAGAAAATATTGGGTCGATACAAAATGTTGATCTGGCATGCAGACAACAAGCCTACCAGCCGTCCTCACGAGATCATCAATCACACGCAAGAAATTTCCGATTATCTAAATGTGGGCGGCAGTTTAATCATTTCTGGCTGGCGAATATTAAAATCCTTTGCCTGGGAAGAAAATTTTCCCAAATCATTTGAAAAGGGCTCTTTTGTTCATGATTACCTGCACATTAACAAAGTGGATGAAACACCGGCCATCCCATCTGACATGTTTGCCGTTAACGGCATTAACGGGCTGGATGATATGTACGCAGATTCCCTTAAGTTGAAATCGTTTCCCTACCTTTACAAACTAAATCAGGTAAATATCATTACCGAACTGGGCGGTTTTACTAAAACAATTTTTTTGTACGGCGGGGCCAATATGGATTATGTGGGACGGCCCTGTGGTTTGCATTACTATGGCACCAGCTTTGACGTGGTAGTGTTAGGCTTTCCATTATATTTTATGAAGCAAGATCAAGCTAAAATTGTAGGGCGACAACTTTTGCAAAGCATGGGGTTTTAAATGAGGAATTCGCAAGGGTTGATGAAAAAATTAATTTTACTGCTTTTAGTAGGCCTTTCCTTTTGTTTCTCTCAGGAAATAACGATCGATTGGAAATATCATAATGTAGGACAGGTGCGGCAACTAATTACAAATAAGGGGCCCTTATGGCCGGCAGGCTATCCTGTAAGAGATATGATTAATTGCGAATTCCCGCCAGGTAGTTTTGAAGAGCACATTGGCGAGGCCGGCATTTGGGTGGGCGCTATTACACCCACAGGCGATACTCTCGTCTCAGTGACCTCCTGCTGGAATCCCTGGAATTCCCATTTTGAATTCTGGCCTTTTTCAAATGAGCCATGGGATACCATCTGGGTGGCGGGACGCAACGATACGTTAAACATCCCTTACTGGCCTGGTTACATCGGCCTTTCCGACCAGGATTATATCTGTCGTTACAATGATTACAATCCTGTTAGCTTAAAAGATAGCTGGCACCATCCACTTTACGTGGATGTCATTCAGGTAAGCCATGCATGGGCTTCGCCGCAACCTTTAAATGAGATTATTCTGTTTGATTTTTATGTTGTGCCAACAAAATTTGATTTAAAAAGAACCTTTATTACCTATTGGGTCGATCCAAATGTCGGCTATCGTTTTAGCGACATCCAGTTGTTTTTACGTGACGACCTGTCATGGTATTTCCCCGAAGAACGCATGGGAATGGGGGTGGATAGTAAGGGCGGAGGCGACGGCCAGTCTTTTAGCCCCATTGGTTTTAAAATTATTCCACCCAAAGGATACGATCCGGATGCCTTAAAATGGTCGTTCCAATGGAATGCAAGCACCAATCCTCCGGGATTGACCCCGGCCACCGATGAAGAAAAGTACAAACGATTGATGGACACGAACATAATTATGGATAATCAACAAATACCTTCCGGTAGCCATTTTGTAATGTCATTTGGTCCGTTTGATCTGACGGTGGGAGATACGCTTTTTTTTAGAGTCGCTGAAATTTTAGGCGAAGGCGTGGACGGCGTTTTAAGTACGGCGCATAAAGTCGATTTACTGGCTGCACGTGATTTTCAATTGCCTGCCCCACCTCCCATGCCTCCTTTGCGTTTTGTAACGGACAACCATAAGGTCAAACTGATCTGGAAACCAACCGAAGAGAATAATCCGGAAAATTATGTCGATCCCAATCGCGCAGACGGAGAAACAAAACCATTTGAAGGGTATCGCGTGTACAAAAGCACGCAAAGCATCCAGGGACCATGGAAACTTTTAGCTGAATACGATATTGCAGATGACGATTACGGTCAGAATATTGGCCTGCAATACGAATATGTTGATGAAGGCTTGTTAAATAATGTTGAATATTATTATTCCGTGACAGCCTTTTCAAAGGAAGATCATGCTTTAAACTGGCCTTCTCTGGAATCGAGTATTAATCAAAATGCCCGGGTGGTTGTGCCCGGGCCGGCACCGCCCAAAACGGTGGGACAGGTGGCTGTGGTACCTAATCCCTATCGTGGCGACATTGATTATAACTCGTATAATCCTCCGTGGGAAAAACCGGAAGGGCGTCGTTCCTTCTGGATGGAGCAGGACCGGCGCATTCAATTCATAAATTTACCGGAAGATTGTATCATTAAAATTTACACATTGGCTGGAGATTTAGTAAACACTATTGAACATCACGGCGGTTTTTCCGGAAAAGGTTATCACGATTGGAACCTGACTTCCTCTGTGGGGCAGGCCGTAGCCAGCGGCATTTACATGTTCTCAGTTAAGGATTTGAAAAACGGTCAAATACAGGTGGGAAAATTTGTTATCATCAAATAAAATCAAACTTAATTATTTACATGTTTTAATTGTTTTTGCTCTTTTATTTTTGAAAGGCATGGTGTATGGTGAATGGAAACCGGGAGATGTGCCCCTGATGAGTATCTGGGCTGAGCAGCTTGATCCACATAACGTTTTGCCTGAATATCCGCGTCCCCAGATGGTACGTTCGGCCTGGTTAAATTTGAATGGGTTATGGCAATTTGAAGAAGCCAGCGCTTATGATTCGCCGCCTTTCGATCGATTATTGGCTGATTCCATTCTGGTTCCTTTCCCCATTGAGTCGGCGCTTTCGGGCATTACACGCGCGATGGATTATGCCTGGTATAAACGATCTTTTCTCATCCCGGCGGCCTGGCAAAACCAACGTGTTTTATTGCACTTTGGCGCTGTCGATTGGCACTGTAAGGTTTACCTGAACCGGCAATTGGTTTTTGAACATAAAGGAGGCTATGATCCCTTTGTCATAGACATAACGGATGTTGTGCAATTTGATAAGGCAAACGAGCTGTTGTTATGGGTGCATGATCCCACGGATGCGGGAGAGCAACCGGTAGGCAAACAGAAAGAGCATCCTGAGTCAATCTGGTTTACGGCTGTGACCGGCATCTGGCAGACGGTGTGGCTGGAGCCGGTTCCGCAAATTTACATTCGATCGATCAAGATGGTGCCGGATGTGGATGCAGAACAACTAAAATTAACGGTCTTTTTGAACGAAGCAAGTACCGGCACTCAGGTCACCGCCGAAGTAGAAGTTGATTCTGCAGTTATTGCTCGGGCTTCTACTTATGGAGGGGCAGAAATGATTCTACATATTCCTCAAGCCCATCTCTGGTCGCCAGAAGATCCCTATCTTTACACATTGAAAATTAAAACGCAAAGCGCGTCGGATCAAAAAGATTCCGTTGATTCCTATTTTGCCATGCGTAAAATTGGTTTAAAACTGGATGACCAGGGAAGAACGCGCATTGCCTTGAATAATAAAATCTATTTTATGATAGGGCCTTTAGATCAGGGGTACTGGCCGGCCGGACTGTACACTGCGCCTGCCGATCAAGCGTTGAAATACGATATAGAAATGGCTAAAAAGTGGGGCTTTAATTTTATCAGAAAACATGTAAAAGTTGAGCCAGATCGCTGGTATTATTGGTGCGATAAACTGGGTATGCTGGTCTGGCAGGACATGCCCAATGGAGGGAATTTTTCCCTTGAATCCAAAGAACAATTCCAGCAGGAACTGAGCGCCATGGTCACGCATTTGATGAATCATCCTTCTATTGCGGTTTGGGTTGTCTTCAATGAAAATTGGGGTAAGTTTGATACGCAGGCCATGGTTTCACTGGTGCGCAGCCTTGACGACACACGATTGATTAATGCCAATTCTGGCTGGAACATCAATGGCTACGATGAAGGATTGGGCGATATTAATGACATCCACAATTATCCTGAGCCTCGGTCGCCGGCACCGGAGGAAGGGCGAGCCGTGGTTTGTGGTGAGTACGGCGGTTTATGGCGCGAAATGGAAGGCCATACCTGGGCGCCATTTACCGGGGCGGGATTTTCCTCTGGTAATGCCATGGCTCTGGAATACATTGCCTATACCGATTCATTACAGAATTTAATTAATCAAAAAGCGCTGAGTGCAGCAGTTTACACCGAGCTGACCGATGTTGAAAAAGAATACGCAGGTTTGCTTACGTATGATCGAAAAGTAGAAAAATGTTATTACCTCCCTATTTTTCTGGCTAACACGAGAACCATTGCCACCAGGCTTAGCCAGCAAACGACTGGCATGGGAATAGACCGGTTTACCCTGTATCAGAATTTTCCGAATCCTTTTAATAGTTACACGGAAATTCGTTTCTATCTACCACGGGCTACGAATGTAATGATTCGCATGTTTAATGTGCAGGGCAGAAAAATATTAACGTTAAAAAGGCGTTTTGTAAAAGCTGGTCTGAAAAAAATAAAAATAGACGCGCAAAATTGGGCCAGTGGTATTTACTTTTATCAGGTTTCGGCAGGGGCTCAAAGTAAAATCAAAAAAATAATCTTAGTTCGTTAGGGAGGAAAATTGATGAAACCGATGACTTTCACAATCATATTACTAAGCTTTTGCCTTATTGGAACAGCCCAGGTTACGGATAGCACATATACCAATCCAATTACAGAGGTTAGTCATATTGGCGATCCTTTTATTTTTCAGGATGGCGACACGTATTATCTATATGCAACTTCGAACACAGTTGTTAATCGTGGATTTTTTGTCTGGACCTCTAAAAATCTTGTACAATGGGATCGTCACTGGCTGGCTTTAGATAATACTGTAGCCAGCAATGAATGGGGAAAAAGCGATTTTTGGGCGCCCGAAGTATTTAAGCTGGGCCAAAACTATTATATGGTGTACAGTGCGCGGGCCGCTGATGGAAAGTTAAAATTGGCCCTGGCTAAAAGTGATGATCCTCTGGGACCATTTGTAAATTTTAAGGCCCCTTTGTTAGATAGTTCACTGGTCTGTATTGATGGCGATTTTTTTATGGATGATGACGGCAAGCTCTACCTGTATTATGTTAAGGATTGTTCTGAAAATATTATCAACGGCAGACATGTGAGCCAGATTTATGTCCAGGAGATGATGCCGTACAGTTTCTATCAAATTGGCGAACCGGTGCTTTGTGTTGAGCCCAGCCAGGGCTGGGAGCATCCTAATGGAGACTGGTCCTGGAATGAGGGCCCATACATGATAAAACATGAAGGTCTGTATTATTTAATGTACTCGGCCAATTATTTTGCTTCAGTGGATTACAGCATTGGTTATGCTACTGCCACATCACCTAAAGGGCCATGGAGTAAATATTCAGGGAATCCCATTCTGAAAGCGGATCTGGCAATTGGTGTGTCCGGGCCCGGCCACAATAGCGCAGCCTATTCTCCCGATGGCAAAGAGCTGTTTGTTGCCTATCATACGCACACCGATCCCAATAATCCTTCAGGTGATCGCATTTTGAATATTGATCGCATGTACTTCGAAAATGGTTTGCTCAAAATCATGGGACCCACGCGTACTCCACAGCCCCTGCCCAGTGGTGCAACCATTTCATCAGTGGAAGACAACTCGGAACAGGGTTATCTTGATTCGTATGACCTGTTTAAATGTTACCCCAATCCATTCAATGATCGTTTGATTATTGAATTCCAGGCGCCTGAAAGTGCCAAAGTTAAAATTCAGATTTTGGATTTAGGGGGACAGATTATTAAAACTCTGTTTTCTGGTACAAGCTCAAAAACAAAACTCCGGCTTATCTGGAATGGAAAAGACTACAAAGGACATAATGTTAGTAGTGGAATCTATTTCTGTCGTCTGAAAATTGGCAATATGAGTAAAATTGAAAAAATTAGTTTTATTAAATAGAATGCACTGAAGATGAAACGCATATTTATTTTTTGTTCTACTTTATTGACTTTGACGCTGTTTTTAAAGTGTTCAACAGGGGTTGAGAGCTCACCGGATCCGGGTATTTTAAGGGTTATCCTCCATGGCGACGACAATGACACGTCCATTGTGATCATCGATGAAATTTACACAGTGGATACCAGCGATGTTTTTATGATCAATGTGTTTGAAGGCAAAGCTTATCAGGGAAAACGATATGCGGTTCTTTATCCCGATCTTCAAGCTTACCATAATCCAGGACATAGCTACAATATTCTGGCGCGCGACAGTCTAAACAAAGTTTATGTGCGATATAAGATTTTCGAAACGTACGTTCCACCGGGTAAATATAACAGGCTTCAGATCGGCATAACCGCTAAAGAGTTGCGAATTGGAAATTTTGATCCGATTCCTGTTCATCTGCCGCCAGAAGATTCTTTACTCTTTAATGCCGATTTTGAATTCAATGTACAGGAGAATATGATTACGGAAGTGGAGCTGGTTTTAAAACCCTTTGCCTCGGTTCAACGATTTAAAGATACTTATTTGTTTAAACGACAGATTTTTGTGAAAAGCGTTAAAATTTTAAAACAGGAATAAAAGATGCGCCTGAGCAACACGATTCTTTTAGTATTATGCATTGGTTTTGGTTTGCAGGCCGGCAATACTGGCAAAATTGCCGGCGTAGTTACAGATGAGAATACGGGGCAGCCATTAATTGGCGTAAACGTGGTGGTAAAAGAAAAACCGCTCGGTGCTGCAACCGATGAAAATGGTTTCTACTATATTTTGCAGGTACCCCCGGGTGTTTACACATTAGAATTTTCCTATGTCGGTTATCAGACTGTGAAAGTAACCAATGTAAAAGTGCATGTGGACCTGACCACCAATATTAGCGTAAAGATGAGACAAACGATTTTGAGTACTTCCAGGCCAATCACCGTTGTGGCGCAAAGGCCGGTAATCCAGAAGGACATTACTTCTACAAAGCGAACAACCACGCGAGGAGAGCTTCAGAATTTGCCGGGGATGGAAAAAGCGCTTGATATGTTTCGCACACAAGGAGGTGTGTTTTTTAATCAGCAACCTCAAGCGATTCAACTGGCCAGTGGTGTTCGTTTACAGGTACGGGACGAAAGTTTGAAAGATGTCCATGTGCGCGGCGGGCGTGGCGGAGAAATCCTTTACATGGTCGATGGCGTACCTGTTACTCATCCCCTCTATGGAGGGCGCAGCGTTATTGATCTGAATGTTGAAGACGTTGAAGAAATAGAAATGTTGACGGGTGGGTTTAACGCCGAATATGGGCAGGCTCAGTCAGGGGTGATCAATATCACCACGCGTTCTGGTAAGAATTATTTTGAAGGCGGCGTGGAGTATAAAACAGACCGGCCAACCTGGTTCGGGCCGTCATACGATACGCAGTACGCTATTTTTCATCTGGGAGGCCCCGAAATTCTCTCGCGTTACCTGTTGCCCAAAATGGGCATAAAGGTGCCTGGCGAATTAACTTTTTTCTTTTCTGCTAATGCGAATTTGACAAATACGGAGTACAATAATCATCGAAAGCGAAATTTTCTGGATGTTCTGAGCGCAAAAATTCGTGAAAAACAGGATAACACAGGGAACCTGAATTTTAAATTAAATTGGCGCATTTCTCCCAGTTTACGTATTGCCACCACTTATCATGGTTCCTGGAAAAGATGGAGCCGTTTTGACTGGTTGTGGAAATTTAATCCAGACCATACAGTATCTTATGGTAGGGACAATCACAATTTTACTTTCAAATTTAATCATACCCTATCAAACTCAACCTTTTATGATCTGAGCTTTGGCTTTTTAGGCGTAAAATATCGCGCCTCTCTTGATGGAACCATGCCCCATCAATTTTGGCGATTTTATAAAGATAGTACCGATCAAACGGGTTTATCTTATGAAGACTGGTTAACGCTCTTTCCAGACTCTACCCCCTATCAAATAAAAAGCACCATTCATCCGCCTACAATAGATGAACTAACCGGCTTTTTTGATGACCGCGGTTATGAGTGTTTATGGCGTGACGATAATACCAAAACATTTACCTTGCGCGGCAGTATTACATCTCAGGTTCACAAAGCGCATTTAATAAAATCGGGCATTGAATTTCAATATAACGATTTGCAATATGTCGATATTCAAGACGGGGGATATGTCCTGTCAAACTATGGTAAATGGCGTTTTGGTCAGTCGCAGAGTTATTATCCCAAACCGCCAGGTCCTGATCCTGAATTCGGACAAAATCGTTGGGTATTTCACGCCTTCCCCTGGATTGGCGGATGGTACCTGCAGGATAAATTTGAACATGAAAGTCTGATCATCAACGCTGGGTTACGTCTGGATTGGTTTATGCCGGGAAAATCAGTCTTTAGAAAGGAATACAAAACTCAATGGCAGGCGGCTACAGGCTTAGAACCCAACTGGAAACGATTTAAGTACAAAATTAGTCCACGCTTTGGTATTTCGTTCCCTATTTCTACTAAAACCGTCTTATTTTTTTCTTATGGACATTTTAATCAATTGCCGGAATTGCAGTTCTTTTATCGCGATCCTTATTCCGGTGGCTTTACCGGCAATCCCCATCTGGATTATGAACAAACGGTACTCTATGAATTTGGCTTTACTCATCAATTATTCAATGACTGGTCTATTGATATTAAAAGCTATACCAAAGATATTTCACAACAGGTGGGCACCACAGCTTTGCGGGCCGCTTTGGGCGTGCCTGTTTCGCTTTATGATAACAAAGGCTACTCCCGCGCACGTGGAATGGAATTTCGGCTGGAAAAACGTTATGCACACCATTTTTCCGGCAACCTGACCTATACGGTGCAGTGGGCTACCGGCTATGCCTCTTCTGCTTTTGACGATTACAAACGTTCGCTAACAGATTTTCCTAATCCGATTCGTGAAAGACGCCTCTCCTGGGATGTAAGACATCAAATTATTTTTGAAGGCATGATCAATTTTCAAAGGGAGCATCCCAAAATTTTTGGAATTAAGTTGCCAACCAACTGGAACATGACCATTCTCTCCAATTTTTCTTCTGGCTATCCTTATACTCCAGGCAGTCACGATTTAATCGAACTACAGACCAAGGAGAACACCAAAACCGGCCCGCCGCTTTCTACAACCGATATAAAATTACAAAAATATTTTCTCCTTTCGTCGAAAAGCAAATTAACCTTTTCGTTAGATATATTTAATATTTTTAATCAAAATAACGTTCAAATCGGATATGGGTTTAACCCCTGGACGGGGAAACCGTATCGCTATGGAGATGTAATCGACGACCAACGAAAATTTTACACCTGGTACGATATGTATCGTTTGATGGATCCTCGGCAATTTTCCACCGGACGGTATGCAAAGTTTGGCGTTAAAATCGATTGGTAAATGGTGGTAGAATCATGAGAATTAAACTGTTTTTGTTAATCATTTTGCCTTTAAGTGTTTTTGCCCAGTACGAACGCCCGGGAAGTACTTCTGCGCAATTTTTAAAGATTGGCGTTAGCGCCCGGGCGGCAGGAATGAGCAACGCCATGATTTCGGCTGTGGCCGGACCTGAGGCAGCGTATTACAATCCAGCCGCGCTGGTTAGCGTTAAACAATGGGGACTAGCTTTATCGCACACTACATGGTTTGCAGGTATCCATCATGATTTCGCCGCCCTGGCTTACAATCTGGGCCGCAAGAATAGTGTGCTGGCCCTGTCCTTAACAGCTCTTTACACCGATGAAATGAAAGTGCGAACGCCTCTGCAGCCCGACGGAACTGGGGCAACCTTTTATGCTGGCAGCAATCGGCTGGGAATCAGTTTTGCACGCCTTTTGACCAATCATGTCAGTTTTGGCGGAACGCTTAATTTGATTAATATTTATCTGGCCAAAGGATTCAGCCAGAATGCCCTAACCGTAGATGTGGCTGTTTTGTACACGACTAATTATCATGGCTTTCGCTTTGGAATGATGATCAGTAACTTTGGCTCCAGCGTTAAATTTGTTAATGAATCCTATCCGCCGCCCACAACCTTTACATTTGGTTTAAATTTTGACGCTTATGAGGCAAAAAATCAAACATTAATGTTTACCCTGGCTACTGAAAAACCAAACGACGGTAAGCCGATTGGCAAAACAGGTTTTGAATACACCATAAACCAATTAATCTTTTTACGTGCCGGTTATCGCATCAATTCGGATGTGGAAACCTATTCATTTGGCTTTGGATTGAAATTCAAACTGTACACATGGCCATTACAATTCGATTATTCCTATAGCGATTTTAGAGAATTAGGCGCCGCCCATCGATTTAGTTTTAATGTGAATTTGGAGTAAATGAATGTTAAAAAAAATTTTGTTTTTTCTATTGATCCTGAACTCAACGGTACTGGCTTTTGAAGAAGGCATTCGCATTGCATGGGATTTTAAGACACTGAAAAAATTGTATGGCAGGTATTCGTTTTATCCCCGAATGATTCGTTTGCAAAACGGACGGATTTTATGTGCTTTTGAGAACTGGAAGATGGAGGACGGAGAGTTAAGTGCCTCCATTTTGGTGTTGTACAGCGATGATGATGGCCATAGCTGGTCGGAACCGGTTTTGGTAGCAAAAACGGAAAATGGCGTTAATCCAGCAGTACCTGATCTGACGCAGTTAAATACTGGTTATGTTTTGCTGGCTTACAATCCAAGACCGCCTAAAAACAATGTGGACCCAACAAAACGTTTTGCCATCAAAACTGCCATTAGCATGGATGGCGGGCAGCACTGGCTGCCGTGGTCTGATGTTTACACGGGCAGCTATCTGTTTGCCGATGGCTGCTGGGAACCGTCTCCCCTGCAACTACCCGATGGAGAATTACAACTCTATATTGCCAATGAAACTCCGTATCCACACTCTAACGAACAAGAGATTTCTATGTTTCGTTCTTATGATTACGGCTATTCCTGGAGCGATACGGTTACGGTCAGTTTTAGAGAAGGCTTTCGCGACGGCATGCCCGTGCCCCTGCTTCTGCAAAATGGGCAAGGGATTGTCTTTTCCATTGAAGATAACGGCTGGGACGGTCAATTTAAACCGACGATCATCTGGAGCTCGATGGAAGATAACTGGCGTTCCGGACCGGTCGGGGGAAATAGTCTGCGCCGCTGGCGGGCGTTAAAAGCTGAATACCGTATTTCAGCTGGTGATGTGGGCGCAGCCCCCTACATTATCCAGCTACCTTCCGGAGAAGTGATCCTTTCGTATCAGGGAACAGAAGGCCGGCATCCAAACAGCAATCCTGAGCCCAACCTGGTTTCCATGTTTACGGCTATTGGCGATGAAAATGCCCAGAATTTTACTCGTAAATCGCAACCGTTCTTAATTAAAACCGACCGCACCGCCATGTGGAATTCTCTATTTGTTAAAAATCAAAAAATCATAACTGCTGTAACCAGTACCACCAATTATTCAGATGACGCATCCAGTGAAATTTACATGATTGATGGCTACGTTTTGCCAGAACCTGAGGTGCATTATGTGCCTGAGATAAATCTGGACGGCAAATTGGATGAAGCGGAATGGTCGAAAGCCGATTCCCTGTTTATTGGCGCCTATTCGACCACGCAATATTGGTTAAAACTGCTGTGGAACGACTCTGCCCTGTACATTGGCGGTTGTAGCGCCGATTCTAACTTTTGGGCGGATGATCAAGGTAATGTATTTGATGACGACGGACTGACATTCTATTTCGATTTGCGCAATCTAAATACCCACCAGATACGACCTGGAATTTTCCGACTGGGCGTGGATATCAGTGGAGAAGTAAAGCTTGATCAGGGAATGGAGAATGGAGGCTGGGAAGCGGAAGCAGCTGTAAACGTGAAAGCAGGAGCTGTGTATCGGGGAACAATGAATGACATGCAGCAAGATTCTGGATTTACATTTGAAATACAAATACCCTGGAACCAGATCGGTGGTAAGCCCCGTGTCGGAGAAGGGTGGGGATTTAGCACAGAATTAAGAGAGGATTCAAACGGCGGAGCTATTGAATTAATCGAGCATCTTTCAGGAAACGAAGCCCTCCGACCTTTTACCTGGCTAAAAACAACGTTAAAGGATAGTCTGGCAACACTCATTGTTCCACAGCGCGGGCAAGAATCTGGACCTGTCAACAAATTAAACATTTACCCCAACCCGTTTAATCATTCAACGCAAATTACTTACCAGCTGGATCGGTTAAGCCTTATCAGGCTCGGAATCTTTGATGTTTCAGGCAAAAAGGTAAATACATTGGTTAATCAACCATGTCCGGCGGGAGTTTATCAACAAACATGGGACGGAACAAATAGGGCTGGCCATGAGGTGGCAAGCGGTATCTATTATTGCCTGCTTGACAATGGTTTTCAAAAAGTGGTTCGTAAATTAGTGTTGATTAGATAAAAGAGGAAAAAAAAGATGATTCGATTCATTTTTTATTCGATATTATTAGGGATTGTTATCTTTAACGGATGTGCAAAAAAAAGTAGCTGGCACATTCAACCCGTTTCGATATTAACGCCCTGGGCAAAGGAGGTAAGCCCAGAAAATGTGCATCAAGAGTATCCCCGCCCGCAAATGGTGCGCCCGGAATGGAAGAGCCTGAACGGTTTGTGGCAAATTCAATTCACTAAAGATCTGGACAATCCACCGTTTCAACAAAAATTAGAACGTAAGATTCTGGTGCCATTTCCTATTGAATCGGCGCTTTCCGGTGTGCAGCAAAAAACGCGATATGCCTGGTATCGCCGTTTGTTTGTTGTCCCGGAAAACTGGAAAAACCGCCACCTTCTTCTACATTTTGGCGCGGTTGACTGGTATGCCGTGGTCTATTTAAATGGGCATAAAGTGGGCAAACATCGGGGCGGTTACGATCACTTTACCTTTGATATTACCCCCTACCTACAGGAAAATAAAACACAGGAGTTGCTGGTGGGCGTCTTTGATCCCACAGATGACGGAAATTATCCGCGAGGCAAGCAGGTGGATGAACCCGGAGGCATATTTTACACCTCGGTGACCGGTATCTGGCAAACCGTCTGGTTAGAACCGGTGAACAAAACGCATCTAACGCGTTTGCAGCTTGTACCGGATGTGGATCAAAAAATCTTAAAAATAAAGGCTTTTGGCGAAAATGCCACTTCGGGCAATAAAGTGCGCGTAACGGCTCTGGATCAGGGGAAAAAAGTTAGCTTTGCAGAGGGGGTTTTAGGCCAAGTTTTCAATTTACCGGCCTACGGCGCCAAATTGTGGAGCCCTGAACATCCTCAACTATATCAATTGAAAGTAGAATTATGGGATGAGGGAAAACTGCAGGATGCGGTGGAATCCTATTTTGCAATGCGAAAGGTCAGCCTGGGCAAAGATGAAAACGGCGTGACGCGATTATTTCTAAATAACAAACCAATATTCCAGGTCGGACCGCTGGATCAGGGGTACTGGCCAGATGGTTTGTACACGGCGCCCAACGACGAAGCCTTAAAATTTGACATTGAAGCGGCAAAAAAGCTGGGCTTTAATACCATTCGCAAACATGCCAAGCGGGAACCCGATCGATGGTATTACTGGTGTGATCGATTAGGCATGCTGGTCTGGCAGGATATGCCCAGCGTCAATCCCAAAGATTTCGAGAAAAAGCGTACAAAGGAAACGGACGTGCAATTCGAGATGGAATTAAAAGAGATGATTAAAGAATTGTACAATTTCCCTTCCATTTACATGTGGGTCGTGTTTAATGAAGGTTGGGGCCAGTTTGACACTGAAAGATTTGTACATCTTGTACGTAGGCTTGATCCCGCTCGCCTGGTAGATAATGCAAGCGGTTGGGTCGATAAAGGCATAGGAGATGTGATGGATATTCATGTGTATCCGGGACCGGCTGCTCCTCAGCCTGAAGAGCAGAGAGCGGCGGTATTGGGGGAATTTGGCGGCCTGGGTTTGCCCATCCCCGGACACACCTGGACGAAAAAAAATTGGGGCTATCTGAATTTAAAAGACAAAACAGAATACAAAGCACGATTTGAAGCCCTGTTCGATAAAATCTGGCAATTAAAAGAACAACCAGGGCTTAGCGCTGCCATTTACACACAGATAACCGATGTGGAAACCGAAACCAATGGGCTTTTAACCTACGATCGTAAAGAACAAAAAATCTCTTTTGAGGATGCCCGCAACTTCATTCAGGATCACATGGTCTCTTTGCCGCAATTTCAGCCATTGAGCTCTATTTTTCTCGATTCCATTGTGATTCAACTAAGTAATCGGAAAGGCGAACCCATTCATTACACGCTCGATGGCAGCGATCCCGGGTCTTCGTCTCCTCTGTATGCTAAGCCCATCGTTTTAACTCAAACGACCACGGTCAAAGCTCGTTCTTTGGCTAACGATGGTCGGATGAGCGGTCTGGTTGCTGCTCATTATCAGAAAACAACATTGCGTCCGCCTGATGTCGGTTTAGACAGTGTAAAGCCGCGTCTTCAATATGAATATTTTGAGGGGAAATGGGAACAGCTTCCTGATTTTGATACCGTTCAGGTCAGAGAAAAAGGCATTACCGGGCAGTTTGATTTGACAAAAGCCAGAAAAAAAGATTTTTTCGGTTTCAGATTTTCGGGTTATATTCTGGCGCCTGAAGACGGTATTTACACCTTCTTTACCGAATCAGACGATGGTAGTAAATTGTTCATCGGCGATCGGGAAATCGTTAACAATGATGGGTTGCACGGCATGAATGAAAAGAGCGGACAAATTGCCTTAAAAAAAGGATTGCATAAAATTAAGGTAATCTTTTTTGAAGGCGCGGTAGATGAAGGACTCATCGTCCGCTGGCAGGGCCCGACTGTTGAAAAACAGGTGATTCCGGCCAGTGTGCTTTTCCATTAATGGTGAAATACAGTGATGAGCTTTTAAAAGGTAGGGGTTTGAAACATAAAACAATGGGCGAAAAAGTAATGGTGTCGATCCGCTGTTCTGTTTTTGAAAGCTGACGATTACTTAGTCATTGGAGATAATCATGAGTGAATTGAAACGCAAAATAGGGATGTTTGTTGTTTTAGGCTGGGTTGTCGCACAAGGTTTTGCCGGAACCCTGGATACGTTGCGCATCCCCAGCCCTTCCATGCACAAAACATTTTCTGCTGTGATCGTGTTTCCGGATGCTTACCATGAAAGTCAACAATCGTTTCCTGTAATTTATTTGTTACATGGCTGGAGCGGCAGCTACCGGGACTGGCCGGCGCATATCGATTTGCGTCCTCTGGCAGATAGGTATGGTTTTATTCTGGTTTGCCCGGATGGGGGATTCGATAGCTGGTATCTGGATAGCCCCGTCGATTCGACCTGTCGCTATGAAACGCACATTATTAGTGAAGTCATTCCTTATGTGGATGCTCATTTCAGAACATGGAAAGGGAAGAAGAGCAGGGCCATAACGGGTTTGAGTATGGGCGGACATGGGGCCCTTTATCTGGCATTGAAACATGCAGATCTATTTTTTGCCGCCTCGAGCATAAGCGGGGGCGTCGATTTGACCTTTTGGCCCCACAAATGGGGTAAAGAAAAATATTTGGGCGATTTTATCCGGTTTACTGAAAGGTGGGAGAATTATTCAGTTGTGCATATGATCCCGCTTTTCCAGAAGTCCGGACTGTCCTTCATGCTGGATTGCGGCGTCAATGACTTTTTTATTCATATTAACCAACAGTTGCACCGCAAACTTCTATTGGCAAAGGTAAGCCATGATTATGTGGAACGACCCGGCGGGCATTCCTGGGCTTACTGGACGAACGCCCTGGAGTATCATCTCTTGTTTTTTAGAAAACAATTCTTGAAAAAGTCACATTAACTTAAGAGGGGAATATGAAACGTTTTATCTTTAAATTCTTATGGTTCTTTTTTTTAACGGTAATATTTTTGTTTCAGCTTGTGGCCTGTAAAGCAGAAAAAGAACAAGAGTCGATTAAGCAGGAGAGGTTTGGAACCGTGGAAGGGAAAAATGTAGAGTTGTACACGTTAACGAATGCACAGGGCATGGTCGTAAAAATTACAAACTATGGCGGCATCATTCAGTCGTTGACCGCTCCGGATAGAAATGGAAATTATGAAGATGTAGTGCTGGGTTACGATTCGTTAGCGCAGTATGTTAATAACAGCCCCTATTTTGGAGCGATTATCGGACGCTATGGGAATCGCATTGCCCGAGGCAGATTTGTACTGAATGGCCATGAATATCGTCTGGCAACCAATAATGGGCCAAACCATTTGCACGGAGGGATTAAAGGCTTTGATAAACAAGTCTGGAAGGCAAAACCTTTCCAGAATGATCAGCTGGTCGGTCTGGAGTTGAGCTACCTGAGTAAGGATAATGAAGAAGGTTATCCGGGAAACCTGGATGTGAAGGTTATCTATTCGCTGAACAATGAAAATGCTCTTAAAATTGAATATTTCGCCACGACCGACAAACCCACGCTGGTTAATTTAACCAACCATAGTTATTTCAATTTCACCGGATGTAAACGCGATGTTCTGGACCATCAGTTATGGATCAATGCCGATTACTTTTTACCTGTGGACAGTACCTTAATACCAACCGGCGAAATTCGTTCCGTGGAAAATACGCCTTTTGATTTTCGTAAACCGACCAAAATTGGCGCACGCATCCACGCCGACGATGTGCAGCTGAAATTCGGTCGGGGATACGATCATAATTGGGTGTTGAACGATGCCGATGGCAGCTTAAAAAAGCAGATCGCCGTGTATGAGCCCACAACGGGACGTTACATGGAAATCTTTACCGATCAACCGGGAGTGCAGTTTTATTCCGGCAACTTTCTGAATGGAACGATTAAAGGCAAAAAGGGAATCGTTTATCAACAGCGCTATGCTCTGGTGCTGGAAACCCAGCATTTCCCCGATTCGCCTAATCACCCTGAATTTCCTAACACCATTTTAAAACCGGGCGAAACCTATCACACGGTAACGGTTATGAAATTTAGCGCAAGGTAAAAAGATTACTTTCAGGGATTTCCGGTTAACCCGTAGCGCGACTTTTTAAAGTCGCCTCATGCCTGTTCGCTGATTAAAACTGCGCCCTAATGAGTAAATTGCACTAAAGAGCATGATTGAGATAGCGTGTTCCGAATGGTCTGATTCTTAATACAGAAACGCAGTTTTTACCAAACACAGGTTCCATCTTTTTTACATATTCATCAATGGCGTTAACCGGTAAAAGCGCCTGGATGGTTCCGGCAAAACCGCCACCGTGTACTCGGCAGGCGCCCTGCCCGATTTCCCTTAAATAATCTTCCGTTAAAGCCAGAGCCAGGGCCATGTTTTGTTCGCGGATCTGGTGAGGCGCAAAAATATTCTGTAACCATTTAAAAGATGAATTACCGGATTCGTTCATTAATTTCAGGAACAGAGCAAAGTCTTTGTCGTGCAGGGCCTTTACCTGTTCTAAAACGCGTTGATTTTCACGCAGGAAATGGAAAGCGCGCAGCAAGGCCCGATCGCCCACTTTTTGACGCAATTCTGGAAGAGCCAGAAGAAAAGTTGCCTCGTCCAGTTCGCGGCAGACCTTCTTGCCCAGCGCATTGGCCACCTGCTTCATCTCCTGAGGAATGGAGGCGTAATCTTCCGTTAAGTCGGCATGGCTTCCACCGGTGTTGACCACCAGTACCCGGTAATCCTGTTTTTCGAAATCAAAATCTATTTTTTGGAATGTGGGGTTTGAAGGATTTTTAAAATCAATAAAGATGATGCCGCCAATGGCGCAGGCCATTTGATCCATTAAGCCGCAGGGCTTGTCAAAGTACACATTTTCGGCAAACTGGCCGATTTTGGCCACCTCTTCTACGGCGATTTGACCCTCATTGTAAAGATGATTAAAAATGGTGCCAATTAATACTTCGATGGTGGCCGAGGAACTCAGGCCGGAGCCGGGCATGACATTGCTGGCAACGCAGGCCTTAAAACCACCGATTCGATAGCCTAGCTGGCGCATGCGAAAGGCAATGCCCCGCAAAAGCGCTGTTGTGCTGCCGAATTCCTCTTCACTTTTTTGCAGATGACGTAAATCGATTACAAATGGCTGTTTGTAACCTTCTGAAAATAGCGTAACTTGCCAATCTTCTGTGGGATTGACGGCGGCAATAGCGTCCAGATGCACGCTGGCCGCCAGCACCCGACCATGATTGTGATCGGTATGATTGCCGCCAAGCTCCGTCCTGCCCGGCGTGCTAAACCAGTGTTGGGGAGCTTCATTAAACCGTTCCCGAAATTGTTGCGCAAGGGCTTGATAGCGGTTTTCCTGAAAAGCCAGCTCATCCTGGCTTTGCGCATAAAGAAGACGCAATTGATTTTGTAAAAATTCTGGGAGCATAAGCCATCCTTTGGTTTTAAAACAGATCTTATCGGTGCACTGTCCCGGGTTACCAGGGAACATGAGCAAACGTATGCTTTTAAATAGTTGTTTAGTACCCGTTAAACGATGTTTTGGTCACTTTTTTCTGTCTTTTATTTAACTGCTTAAATATAAAAATTTCTTTTATTTAAGGCAAACTGAGAGTGCGTTTTGGAAAAAATTTTTAAAAAAAATTGACGAAACTTTCGAAACATATTACCTTAATTTCGAAAATTTCGTTCAATGTCATGAGGAGTTATGTCGACCATTAGAGATATTGCCCGGCTGGCCAATGTGTCTGTTTCTACTGTTTCCAAAGCCTTAAATGCCCGCGCCGATGTTTCGCAGAAAACGCGTAAAAGAATTTTACAAATTGCCCAGCAAATTAATTATGATATTTCGCGTTTAAGGCGCGATACCCCGCTTGTTCAAAGTAAAAATATCGATGTAATCTTCTGTCGGGAAGAAAAGCCTCTGTCCTTAAATCCATTCTATTCGCGCGTTCTGGAAGGGATTGAAGCAGAATTAGCCCTGAATCATTTTAATCTTGTGCTAACATTATTGCCCAACAAAAAGGAGGTCCCCTTACCGGCGCCGATCCTTAATCAGGAGGTGGATGGCGTTATTCTGGTCGGCGTCTTTAGTCAGGAATTTATTGACAAGATCAAGAAAATAAAAATGCCGGTGGTACTAATTGATCCTAAAATTGTAGTGGAAGAATTTACGCAGGTTCTGATTGATAATGAACATGGCGGCTACACGGCCACCCAATACTTAATTCAGAAAGGCCACCGAAGAATCGGTTTCATTTCGGGCCCTTTAGAGCGCCAAAGTTTTTTCCAACGCTACCTGGGATACAAGAAGGCCCTGGAATTTCATGGTTTGCCCTTTGACAAAAACCTGGTGCAAACTGGCGGTCTGGAGGAGGGATACCAGAATACCAAACGATTAATCCAGTTAGCGAATCCGCCAACAGCCATTGTTTCTGCCAATGACATAAACGCACTTTATGGGATTCGTGCTATTCAGGAGGCGGGGTTCAAAGTTCCGGACGATATTTCTATCATTGGTTTTGACGACATTGAATTAGCTAAAATGTCATCGCCTCAGCTTACTACAATTCGTGTTTACAAAGAAGAAATGGGCTCCATTGCCGTTCGTCTGTTAATGCAGCATCTGAAATGCGAAATTAGCAAACCTGTGACCTCTATTGTACCAACGCGATTGGTAGAGAGACATTCGGTGAAAGAAGTAGCGTAAATGCTCAACTAATATAGTTAACTTTCACTAACCAAAGAGGAGGGTGTTTTATGCGCACCAAATTATTACTACCCATTTTATTTGTTTTTTTTAGTTTGTCCCTGGTAATGGGGCAGGTAATAGCCGATTTCGAAGCCGGAACCGATGGTTTTGATATTGGCTGGGGGAACACCATTACCGGTGTTTCACAAATGGCAGATCCCAGCGGGATGAGCGCCGGGGTTCTGGCCCTTACTTTTGATGCTTCCGGCTCCGAACAAAAAGGCGCTGTACAAAAGCTGAATATTGAGGCCAGTGGAGCCAAAGTGATCACCTTTTTTCTCTATCTTCCTGCCGATCTGCCAGATGGAGTGCTGATTAAAGCCTGGGCGCAGGACAATGACTGGACATGGATGGATTTTAAATTTTATTCGCAAAATATTCCTAAGGGAGTCTGGTTTCCGGTGACCTTTGATCTGGAACAGGCCCACGCTTTGAACCCTGACTTTGATTTAAGCCAGGGCCCCTTGCAAAAAATTGGTCTGGAATTTGGAACGTGGAATGTATCTGGCGAAAACCTGAATTACACAGGGACGATCTATGTGGACAATGTTAGCCTTTTAGGCGTGTTGCCAGTAGAGGTAGCGATGTTTGAGACGGGGACCGAAGGTTTTGATATTGGTTGGGGAGATTTTATTACAGGCGTTTCTACGGCAACCGATCCTGCGGGCATGTACGGGAATTCACTGGCCATTTCCTTAAACGCTTCCACCACCACCGAAAAGAAAGGCGCTTTACAAAAAACAAATCTGGATCCGGGCAATGCACAATTGATTACCATGTACGTTTATTTGCCCTCTGGTACTCCGGATTCCATTTTAATTAAAACCTGGGCGCAGGACAATGATTGGACCTGGCTGGATTTTAAATTTTATGCCGTCGATATCCCCAAAGACACCTGGTATCCATTACACTTTGATGTAAAAGCCGCTCATGCCTTAAATCCCGACTGGGATGCCGCCGCTGGCCCTATTCAAAAATTTGGTCTTGAATTTGGCACCTGGGATTTGAAAGGCGATGATCTGAACTGGTCAGGTACGATTTATGTAGATAATGTCCTTTTGCAATCGACAGAAGTTGCTCCCAAATGGGTGATTGCCAGTTTTGAAAAAGAGGCAGCCGGCACTCAAGGTTTTTCAAATACAGGTTGGAATAAAGCCATTACCTATCTCGATCGTGTTGCAGACCCCACCGGTAGAACCAATGGCGTTTTGCAAACCGATTGGGATTTTGGCCTTGATGTGAAAGCTTCTTTCTCTAATGGCAATGTAACTTTTGGCTGGAGTGACACAGCCGGTGTGGATACCGGGGCTACAGAAATTCAGGTGGATGTCTGGTTACCTGCAGATTTTCCGGCAGACTCGAGTATGCAGCTTTCTATTTTTGTCCAGGATCATGACACCTGGACCTGGACGGAGGATAAATATTTAGTTAATGCATCTCAATTTAATCTTGGAGACTGGACTACCATTTCTTACGATCTACTGTCACATGTGCAAAGCGGAGAAGTTAATCCCTTTGTCACGGCAACGGTTGGCATTCAAATTTACGACATGACGGAATCGAGTACATGGACAGGAACGACTTACTGGGACAATGTTACGTTAGTCGGTGTAGAAGAACCACAGGGGGAATTGGTCTCGCCAAAAGTAGTCGCAACCGTGGATACGATTACTACTTCTGTGGTCAGTTACCAGGTGGCTAATATTCAGTGGGTTGATAACACTCTGGGCAGTGAAACCTACAGAGTTTACATGAGCGAGCAACCTATTACAGACCTTAACGCTGAGGGTGTTGTACGCATAGCGCGCGAAGTGCCCCATGGCACGGAATACTGGAACTATCGGCCTTTCACGAACGAACCGCAGGAGGTCACCCTGTATTTTGCGGTGACCGCCGTTAGTCCGGAAGGCGATGAAACACCCCTAACAGAAGACTGTAAAACAGGCCCCATTTCTTTAATTTCAAGTCCTACGGCAAAAGCGGTTTATGTAAAAGATTTTGCCAGTTCTTTTGTGCTGGATGGCCTGGACACGGAATTTTTACCTTATGCCGACTATGAAATTAAACCCGAAAGCGCAGGCGGAAGAGACGCAGAAGGCTGGGATTACAACTCAACAGACCTGATGTGGCAGGCGACCTTTGTCATTGATGATGATTACCTTTACATCTCTGCCAGTGTGATCGATAATGATCTGAACGCGACGGGCAGCGATCCTATTATAGGCGGTCAGGCTTGGATGGGCGATGCCCTGGAATTTTACATGGGCTTTTATGACCGACGAGACCTGACCCAATTCCATGGTTACAAAGATGTGATGAGTCCCGGCACCGGTGATTATCGCATCAGCTTTACAGCCTGGGGCGAAGTACAAAGTGCATCGGCTGCTTACGATTTCCCCGGATTGGAAAGTACGGTTTTCCAGAGTTTTACAGGCGATGGTTACATCATTGAAGCCAGAATTGCCCTGGATTCTCTGGCCCTGGATGGCGATTTACAGGTTGTTGACGGATTCAGCTTTCCCTTACGCATTGACGGTACAGATTTAGATCCTTCTGATGGTGATGAAGGGCGTACCTTAATTGCCCAGTGGGGCGGCATGGGCGGCAACACCGAAGACTGGCTGAGGCCCAGTAGCTGGGGCATTTTAGAAGTGATTAACGGCCCAACAGCTATTGACGAACAGTCCGAAACACCATTAACCTTTAAGTTGTACGAAAATTTTCCCAATCCTTTTAATCCCTCCACAAATATAGCCTTTGATTTGCCGCAAACAGATAAGGTGCGAATAGAAATTTTTAATATTCTGGGTCAAAAAGTACGTACTTTAATCGATCACCAATTTACTTCAGGCAGGCACACTGTAACCTGGAATGGGCAGGATGATCAGGGCAGAGTGTTGAGTTCCGGAATCTATTTCTTGAAATTTCAAAGCAAACAATATTCGGCCATCCGAAAAATGGTGTTGATGAAGTAGGCAAAGCTAACGTTGAGAAAAGCAGAAGCGAATGTTCGCTTCTGCTTTTATTTAATAATCTAAGCACGGAGGATTAATGTCGTTGGCTGATAAAATCCATGGCAAACGTTTACAGATCCTTATTCTGATTTTGCTCACAGCCACTATTACCATAGCAGGTACTACAGGCAAAATTGCCGGCACGGTTTACGATGGGCAAAACGGTGAACCATTGCCGGGAGCAAATATCTACCTGTTAAATACTCCGTATGGAGCGGCTTCTGATCTGGATGGCTATTTTTACATTCTCAACGTGCCACCGGGCCGCTACACCCTGGTAGCCCAGATGGTCGGTTACGGTGAATATCGCATTAAAAATTTGGTAGTAAGCGCCGATCGAACGGCTAATGTTACTATTACTTTGCAGCCTCAGACTCTTGAAGGAGAAGTCATAGAGGTAATTGCCGACAAAATTAAAGTTCAAAAAGACCTCACGGCTTCGGAAGTTTCGGTCGATGCTCAAAAAATTGAAGCCTTACCCATCCGGTCTGTTGGCGAAATTATTTCTTTACAGGCCGGTATTGTTAAGGATTCTGACAATAAGATTCACATTCGTGGGGGAAGATCAACGGAAGTTTCGTACATGGTGGATGGAGTTCAGATACTCGACCCATTAAATCGCGGCTGGGGCGTATCTATTGACGATCAGGCCATCGATGAGCTGAAAACCATTTCCGGTACTTTCAATGCTGAATATGGCCAGGCACTTTCCGGTGTGATTAATATTGTTACTAAAAAGGGCAGCGATCAGTTTAAGTGGAATTTAACAGGGTATTTTGGAGATTATTTAAGTTTTGATGAAAATAATTTCTATGTGATGAATAATGCAGAATGGGCCCGAGCCGCAGGAGAAGCCCTGGCCCGCGAAAACAAATTTATTCTGTTTGATTTTTCAAGATACGGGGATGATGATCAAAAAATATTTAAAGAAAAGCCTTATTTAACACATCAGTCCTATTTAAATGCGTATCAACCCTGGAAGCATCAGGATTTACAGTTGAATCTCTCCGGTCCCTTGCCCTGGACAGCAAAAAGGGTAAAATATTTTGTTTCAGTACGTTACACGCATCATCCTGGCTATGTTTATGGTAAACGCTATTTCATGCCCTGGGGGTTTCGGGCGCCGGCGATGGATAGTGTACACACCTTTAAATTACCCGATAATAAACTTGTCGCTTTGAATCAGGATCGAAATTGGAGCGGACAATTCAAGCTGTTTTACAACCTTACCAATACTATTGAAGTAAGCTATGGCTTTTACCTGAACAAAAATCACAATTTCAGTACCGCAGGCTATCAATACAAGTATGTGCCGGACGCAGGTAAGCATTATTACACCGATGTATTTACGCATATCGCTTCTTTAAAACATGTTTTATCACCCAGCACATTTTATGAGTTTAAAGCCAGTCTGTACGAAAAACATCACAAAAATTATTTGTACAAAAGTCCTTTCGACTACCGTTACATGCCCAATAAAACCAGTGATTTCGAGCTGTACGTTTTTGGCCGTGAATTAGCCGATTACATTTCGTTGACGCAAAATCCCAATGATTTTGCCTATTTTGGAAATCCTCTGGATCGGGGCCGGGAAAACGTAAAATATTACTCTTTAAAGTTTGATTTTACCAGTCAGATCAGTCGTAATCATCTAATTAAAACAGGCCTGTCATCTGTTTTGCATGATTTAAGCAACGAATGGTACACATTACAGTTCTCCGAAGAGACCTACCGGCCGATCATTCCTGGGGTAAATTCCCCTTTTCATGAAAATTACCACGTTAAACCGAAGGAATTTGCAGCTTATCTGCAGGACAAAATAGAATTTAAAGATTTCATCGTAAACTTGGGTGTGCGCTACGATTATTTTAATTCTGACGGAAATATTTTAGCGGATCCCAAAGACCCGCAAATTTATGATCCGTTTAAATTTGATCACATTTACAAAAATTATGAACCAGGCGTTCCGGACAGCGAACTGGTTGAATATTCCATCGCTGAACGAAGAAAGTTCTGGTACAAAAAGGCGTCACCCAAATGGCAAATCAGTCCGCGCCTTGGTTTTTCTTTTCCGATTACCGAAAAAGGAGTCATTCACTTTTCTTATGGCCATTTTTTCCAGAATCCAGAATTTCGCTTTTTGTACACCAATCCCAATTTCTGGATTGAAGGCGCCGGAGCGCAAAATCTGGTAGGCAATGCTAATTTGAATGCCGAGCGTTCCGTGATGTACGAAATTGGTTTACAACAGGAGTTGAGTAATCACCTTTACCTGCATGTGACCGGTTTCTACCGCGATATCCGCGATTGGGTGGGAATCAGTCCCCCAATCGATACCTACCGGGGCATCACTTACTACAAATACATTAATAAAGATAATGCCACAGCCAAAGGTCTGACGCTTTCCGGAGCGCTTAATTACCGCCATTTTAATGTAAATCTGGATTACACCTACATGGTTGCAAAAGGCACATCCTCTAATCCGCAGGATGCCTATTATGACGCCCAACAAAATCGTGCGCCGCGATTGACTTTAATCTACTTGAATTGGGACCAAACGCATTCGCTAAATACGATAGTCAACTACAGCAACCATGGCTGGAATGCTACATTAACCGGCACATTGGCCTCAGGATTTCCTTACACGCCCACATTTGCTCGTGGGGAGGTTTCAGGTTCCGGCACCTTTGTTGGATTAACCGAAAACAGCGCACGAAAACCTATGACCATGAATTTTGATCTACGGCTTTCAAAAAACGTTCGTTTTAGTAATGGATGGCGTTTTACATTGTTTGCAACGATTACCAATCTATTTGATATCCGTAATGCGCGTAATGTTTACTCAGATACCGGTCAGCCAGACTACACTTTGCAAGGTGTAAATCAAATTGACCGGCCCGGGGATCCGGATGTTGAAATTTCTAATGTCCAGGAATACTTCACCAATCCATATTACTACACTCCACCCCGCTTCATTGAATTGGGGTTCAGGATAAGTAGATAATGAATGAGGGATGTTATGATTAGCAAACGAAAAGGTGTACAATTTGTAACGGTCTGTCTGTTGACAGTCGTGCTGGGCATGTCATTGTTCCATCCGCTTCAGGCGCAAAGCGTATCGCGAGTTGGAACAGCGGCTGCAACCTTCTTAAAAATTGGAGTAGGGGCGCGGGCGCTGGCCATGGGCGAGGCCTACACAACCCTGGCCGGCGATGTAACTTCAACCTACTGGAATCCGGCCGGACTTGCCGCCCTGGCCCAAAATCAGTTTCTTTTTACGCATTACAATTACATTGCCGATATGTATTTTGATTACGCTGCCATGGCTATCCCCTTTAAAAATCTGGGCACTTTTGGCCTGTTTATTACTTACCTGGGCATGCCGGACATCGAGCGCACGACCATTACTGAACCCTACGGTACCGGTGAAAAAGTTTCGGCCTCTTCCTTTAACATTGGTGTGTCCTATGCTAAATTTTTAACCGATCGCTTTTCCATTGGTACAAACGTTAAATACATCCAGGAAAATTTGTGGCATACCAGCGCACGCACCTACGCCTTTGATGTGGGATTAATCTATCGCACCTATTTTAAAAACCTGACGCTGGGCATGTCCATTTCAAATTTTGGTCCTGGTATGCGCTTACAGGGTAGGGATCTGTTAGTACAACACGATATCGACCCCGTACATGAAGGCAATAATGGCAACATCAATGCCGATTTGAAAACCGACGAATTCAGCCTGCCCATTTTATTTCGGGTCGGTATGTCCTTTAATTTTTTACGTGATGTGCTGGCCTTTAAAAATAACGACTTAACCCTGTCCGTAGATGCCGTACATCCCAATGACAATTACGAATATCTGAACATGGGAATGGAGTACGCCTTTAAAAAGCTGATTGCGCTACGGGTCGGTTACCGGGAAACGTTTTTAAAAGATCGGGAAGGCGGCCTGACATACGGTTTGGGGTTAAACATCCATTTGATGGGGCTTGGCTTTAAGCTGGATTACGCTCTGGCCGATTTCGGCCGGTTGGATGTTCTGAATAAATTTTCTCTGATTTTAGAACTCTAACGAACTACAAGATGGGAGTTAAACAGGCATGAAAATAATTAAGCCGATATGCATCCTCATTTTTGTAATGCAATTGGGCTTTGCGCAGGATACGCATGGCAGCGCACAATACCGGGCGCGCAATGATCATTCCGGAAATCTGATTCGTCTGACCTTCTGGAATCATGGAATGTTAGGAGCCCAGAAAGGGGACAATAGTTTACATTATTCCGGTGAATGGCCGATTAATAGCGGGATGGTTCAATTGGGTAATGCTTCCAGTTATGTAGCCAGTAAGTTGCGCGTGCCAACTGTAATCGATTCCACCGGAGACACGGTATTTGTAGAAATTACACCGGTGGTTTTTTGCCAGGGCTGGGACCCCATGATGTTTTCTCACGACTCCCTGGGCAATTTTTTGGGCTTTGAACCGTTGCCCGGTTTCTACAATATCGCCCATAAAGAAGAAGACCCCTTCCATGCGGTGGCCATGAGTCACCAGGCATATACCTGGCCTCCGTATTGGCCGGATAAAATGGATGATCCTGTTGATCCGGGATGGTCAAAACACTGGAACGGCTATTTTGGCAAGGATCAGAAAAATGCAGATCAGGAAAGTTATTTTGTGCTTGATGATTACATGTTCAAAAAACGCGTATCCGGTGTCAAACTCCCATTACCTATTCCTTCGCAACCCGATCGCGGCGGATTGGGCTTAAAACAGGCCATTCGCGGATTGCAATGGTCCAATCCAGATGCGGAGGATTGTATTTTCTGGATTTACAAAATTACCAATTTTGGCCAATTGGAATTACCGCAAACCGTGTTTGGTGTAAATGTGGGC
This sequence comes from Caldithrix sp., assembly GCF_056497305.1. NCBI lineage: Bacteria > Pseudomonadati > Calditrichota > Calditrichia > Calditrichales > Calditrichaceae > Caldithrix > Caldithrix sp. The sequence goes on from NZ_JBSMDE010000079.1 coordinate 27,612, forward strand.
GCTTCCATAGGCGCTAAACTGAGTTTAAATACCGATTATGATGACGATTGCGCCATTTTCTATCGTGATCTAAATTTGACGGTAAATTATGATTGGGACAATGTAGGTACGGCCGGCTATTCACCGGTTCCCTGGTTAGGTTTTGCCTTTCTGGAAAGTCCAGGCAATCCCTTCGATGGCATTGACAACGACGGCGACGCCATCGATGCTTCGGGCGGCGGGAAATTAATAACAACCGAAGATTTTCTTCAATCTTACGAAGTAGGCGATCAAATTGTTTTGATCGATTACCATACTTATGAACGAACCGTTACCACCATGCCTGCCGAAGGAATTACCTTTCGCGCAAACGGGAAAAAGTACAAAAAAGTACCCGGCGCTCCGCTGGAAGAAATTCCGCGTAACGGGATTGACGATAATTTGAATGGCCTGATTGACGAATCGGATGGCGCTCTGGCTCCGGATTCTGTTTATTATTATTTGTACATCCGCGATCCCATTTACAACAACAAAGATTATCTGGCCAAAGATTACATTACTGGCGAAGGTATGACCAATCTGATGATCGATGAAAGACGCGATGATGGGATTGACAATGATGGCGATTGGGACAAAAATTATGACGACACCGGCCTGGACGGTAAACCAGGTACGGGCGACCCCGGCGAAGGAGACGGATTGCCGACCCCAGGATTTGGTGATTTGCAGGGAGAATCGAACATTGACATTACCGATGTGGATGAATCGGATCAAATTGGTTTAACCAGTTTTATTTTTTATGAGTACGGATCGTTAACCTATTCCAACGACGAAGATATGTGGCATGTCTCGCGCCCTGGCTTTTTCGATAGCCATCTGACCAATGTGGATGCAGATTATGTTTTTTCTACGGGCTATTTCCCTTTACAATCCGGTCAAAGCGAGTCCTTTTCGGTGGCAACCATTTATGGCTGGGATGAAGAAGATTTAATCCGAAACAAAAAAATTGTACAGGACATTTACGACGCAAATTACAACTTTGCAGTCGCTCCCGAGAAACCAAAATTGCAGGCGGTAGCCGGTGATGGTAAGGTGACCCTGTTCTGGGATGATCGGGCTGAAAAAAGTTTTGACCGCTTTTTAAAGGAATATGATTTCGAAGGATACAAAATTTACCGTGCTACCGATCCCGGTTTTGTTGATGCCGGAACAATCACCGATGGCTATGGCTATGCCTATTACACCAAACCATTAGCCGTTTTTGATAAAGTGGATAGTGTATTCGGCTTTTTCCCAAAAAGCTTTGGTCGGGGCGTGCAATTCTTTTTAGGCAACGAATCCGGTCTGGTTCATACGTATGTCGATTCCCCGCTGATCAACGGGGTTCGCTATTTTTACGCTGTAACGGCCTATGATCGCGGCAATGTAGAGAAAAACATTATGCCTTCAGAAACCAATAAATTTGTAACGGTTAGCCCCGGAGGTGAAATCAGAACCGGTGATAATGTGGTGGCCGTGGTTCCGACTCCTCCAGCTTTAGGTTACAAAGCGCCCGATTTCGATGTTAAACCGCATCAGTTGGGCAGCGGTGTTACAGAAGGAAAAGTGTATGTCAATTTTGTTGAACCGGATAAAATCCCAGACGGTCATGAATTTGAATTGCAATTCCTCGATCAATCTATGGATCGACGCGATAATGATCTGGATAGCCTGATCGATGGAAAGGATCAGGACGAGTTATTACCTACCAGAACCACAGGCTTTGTTCTGAAAGACTTGACGGCAAATGACCTTCCGGACACAGTATGGTTTTATGAGTACATTAAAGTAGACGATCAATTACTGCCACTTAAAAACTTGTATGCCGACGATGACGGTAATCCCAGAACGTTAACAGCCAATTTACGAGGCATGCGTTTCTTCATTTACAATCCAGCGCCGGCTATTCTTAATATTCCACGCCTGCGAATCTACAACGGCATTCAATGGAGCCGGAATATCGATTACTATTCTGCTTATCCTTTGCGTTTTGGCGTATTCGACCTGGGCGGATTTAAGAAAGGAATTTCCTATCCCCGCCAGTACAAAATTGTATTTTATGACGAAATCGTGGGGCAATCGGTCACGGTCTATCCCGTTCTGGAACAAACAGGTACGCCGATTCCAGTGCCTCCGCGGGATGTGAATTTTAAAATTTACGATCAGCAAACCGGTGAGCCCGTCCCTTTCGGATTCGTAGATGTTTCCACCAATCCGCAAATACCGGCCGGGCATTTTTCTGCTAAAGATCGCATCTTCTTTTTTGAAACCCTGCCCGATAGTTCTACTGTAATCACCTTCAGTCTTTTAAACAATGCCGTTGAGGATACTTCATTCATCAATTATCATGGAGGATTGCTTGGTGCAGGGGACACCCTGAATCTTTATCCGGATTTCCCTTTTACGGGCAATGTGCGATACCGTTTCAGAACAGTGGGGCAAACAATCGATAAGAATGAAGCCCGGGCAAATTTGAATAAAATTACAGTGGTTCCCAATCCCTATGTTGTAACGGCAGCCTGGGAAATTAAAAATCCCTACAGCAGCGGTCGCGGTCCACGTTCCATTAAATTCATGAATCTGCCGCAAGATTGCACCATCCGTATTTACTCGGTTGATGGTTCTCTGGTACGCAAGTTGGAACACCATTCTGCCATGACCAACGGAACAGAAGAATGGGATGTGCTCTCCAAAGACAACATGGAAATCGCCTTTGGCGTTTATGTTTACCATATCGAAGCGCCAGGCATTGGCGAAAAAGTAGGAAGGATCATTATCATCAAATAGTAAAGGTCCTGTTTTTATTTTTTAGGAAAAGACGGATTACAGTTAAACGAACGCTCAGGACAGCAGAAGTACGCTCTGGAGAAGCTGGAAATTAGGTATAAGAATATGCAAAGGCAAACAATTGTATTTGTTTTGATCATTTTGATTTTCGGAGCCTGTGAACGCAATGCGCAGGAAATTGTGGTGGCCATGCTCGGACGCCAGACGATTTCTCTGTTAGAATTCAGGCTGGCCTACACCGAGCTACTAAAACAACCCAATGTATTTGATTCCAGAGCCCTGCGTGAACAATTTTTGAACGAACTGGTGAACCGTCGTTTGCTGGCACAAGAAGCACAGATTAAAGGATTTGCGCAAAATGAAAAATTGCATGCTTTAATAGAGGCCTATCAGGAAAAGGTACTGAGGGAAGCCCATTACAAAAAGGTAATCGAGCCCAGAATTGAAATAGATTCCGCGGAAGTTAAGGCCATTTATACCTACACCAGACAGCAACGCAAATTAAAACATCTCTTTTTTAAGACTCGCGCCCGGGCTGACAGCGCTTACCGGCTTTTACAAAAAGGCATTCCCTGGGACAGCCTGGCGCGAAAAACGTTTAAAGGAACCGTTTTGGCCGAAACCGGCGGCGAACTGGGCTGGGTACATTGGGATCAAATGGAATATGAGATGGCCATGGCCGCTTTTGGACAACAGAAAGGAACCTTTACTAAACCGGTAAAATCGACCTATGGGTATCACATTCTTCTGGTAGAAGATTTAAAAATCGACCCTTTTGTGACGGAAGAAAAATTCAGATTACACAAAGGGAAAATCATTAAACTGGTCAGGGCAAAAAAGGGGCAGGCCTTAGCTCGCGATTACATCGAACAAATGATGAAAGATGTAAAAATTAAAGTTCGGCCTCGGACTCTGCAAATGCTTGGCAATAAAATGGCTAAAATCTTCAGGCGCAAACCATCTTCTTGGGATCCAATGAAAACGTTTCAGTTAAATGATCCGGAAATGCGTTCTCTGGAGCTTTCGTTGTGGGATGTGCGCAATGAAATTCTGGCTTACGTTAACGGCCAACCATTAACGGTAAAAAAGTTTATTTATGCCTTGAATTTTGTGCCTTATCACGCTGTTTACCAGGGACTTAAAACAGCTCTGGATTTTGTCATTCGTGATCAGGTTTTAACGAGCGAAGCGCGCTCCATGCATCTGGAGAAACAATACCGTTTTGTTTCGTTAAAAGTCCGCATTTACCAGGATTATCTAATCCAACTAAATTTCAGAAAAAGAATGGCACAACAGGTCAGGTTAACAGAAAACGACTTACGCCACTACTACCATAGCCACAGGGAACAGTTTGGTAAGTTGCCCTTTGATTCGCTAAAAACCTTTCTGCAAAAAACGGTTAAAAATGAAAGAAGAATCCAGAGGATGAAAACAGTTATCGATTCATTGCGTCATAGGCAAAATATTGAACTATTTCCGGAACGCATTCACCAATACTATGACAGGTTGATAAACAACAACCAATCGAAAGGGTAAAAATGCATCTACACGGGGTGGACATTGCCATCATCATCTGCTATCTCATTCTGGTAGTAGCTATTGGTTTTATAATAAAAAAGAAGGCCGGCGAAAATTTAGAATCGTACTTTTTAAGCGGACGTTCTATTCCCTGGTATTTTCTGGGCCTGTCCAATGCCTCTTCCATGTTTGATGTAACGGGCACCATGTGGTTTGTTGCCATTCTGTTTGTTTACGGTTTAAAAGGGGCCTGGTTGCCCTGGCTCTGGCCGACGTTTAATCAGGTCTTTTTGATGATTTACCTGGCGGTCTGGATTCGACGCTCCAATGTGGTTACCGGAGCAGAGTGGATGCAAACACGGTTTGGTAACAGTAAAGGCGGAGAACTTTCCCGGCTGAGTATTGTGGTCTTTGCTCTGGTTTCAGTGGTGGGATTTCTTTCTTATGCCTATCAGGGAATTGGAAAATTTGCCGCCGTTATTTTGCCCTGGGGATTTTCAGCAGAATTCTATGGCCTTGTTTTAATGGTCATTACTACAATTTACGTGGTATTAGGCGGCATGTACAGCGTTGTTTTTACAGATATTATTCAATTTGTGATGTTAACCATTGCCTCTTTGATCATTGGTATTGTGGCCATGAAACATGTTTCTGCCCCCCAATTAGCGGCCGTTATCCCTGATGGCTGGAAAGAATTGTTATTCGGCTGGCATTTAAATCTGGACTGGGGTTCCATTTTACCGCCCGTAAATCAAAAGATTGCAGCGGATGGTTTTAGCCTGTTTGGCCTGGTCTGGATGATGATTTTGTTCAAAGGAATCTTTGTCAGTCTGGCCGGACCAGCTCCCAATTACGACATGCAACGCGTGCTGGCCACACGGAAACCTAAAGAAGCGTCGTTCATGAGTGGCATCGTGTCCATAGCCCTTGTGCCTCGCTGGTTTATGATCGGGGGAATCACTGTTTTGGGCCTGGTATATTTTATGCCTCATCTGAAAGCCATGGGATCCGAAATCGATTTTGAAATGATTATGCCCTATGTGATCCAGAATTTTTTACCGGTGGGCGCGGTGGGTATTATCATTTCCGGGTTGCTGGCCTCTTACATGTCCACTTTCGATTCGACGGTAAATGCTGGCGCTGCTTACGTGGTGAACGATATCTATGTAAAATACATTAATCCAGAAGCTTCTTCCAGAAGAATTATTACTATGAGCTATCTGGCATCATTTGGTATTGTTTTACTGGGCATTGTTTTTGGAATGATGTCAACTTCCATCCACACGGTAATGCAATTCATTGTTTCCGGACTCTATGGCAGTTACACAGCGCCGAACATTTTAAAATGGCATTGGTGGCGGTTTAATGGTTACGGTTATTTTTGGGGTATGGTTTCCGGGCTGGCCATTGCCTTAGCCCTGCCGGTTTTATTCCCTTCTTTAAATATACTCATAGGATTTTTCATTATTTTTGTTCTTTCCATGGGCGTAAGCGTCTGGACCAGTTTGCACACAGAACCGGATGATGAACGGGTGTTAATGGCCTTTTACAAAACGGTACGTCCCTGGGGGTTCTGGAAACCCATCCATGATAAAGTGGTGGCAGAAGATGCGAGCTTTAAAAACAAAAGCGATTGGAAACGGGATGCGCTTAATGTGCTCATCGGCATTGTCTGGCAGTTTAGTCTGGTGATTTTGCCCATCTATCTGGTCATTAAACAGTTCGATTCACTGGCGTTGACATTGGTCATTTTGATTCTGACGACCTGGTTTTTAAAAAGAAATTGGTTTGATCATCTGGAAGAGGAATAAAAAGATGAAAGGCAATAAAAACATGTTGAAACAAATAATTCCTATTCTGTTCGTTTTACTTATTCTAATGCCACCGTCACTCAGGGCAAAAAGCGTTTTTAAAAATTTTGTAACGGTAAAAGATGTAAAATTAATGGCTGGCCAGCAGGAGCTCTATTTTGTTTCCATGAACATTCCCAATTTGCTGCTCATTGAAGACAATATGCCTTTCCATGAGAAAAATCCCTGGCGGTTACCGAACCAATACGAAATCCGTGATGCCCTGCTTTCCATTAAACAGATGGGTGGCCGTGTGGCGCGGACTTATGTGATTACGGTAAAGCGTAAAGACGATTTGCCCGGAACCCCCAAACATATTCTTGGACCAGGTGTATTAAATGAGCAGGCTTTCCGCGTAATGGACACGCTATTAGCAGAGGCTAATCAATTAGGCGTTCGACTGATCATTCCTTTAATGGACAACTGGAAATGGATGGGCGGCCGCGCACAGTACGCCGACTTTCGCGGTAAACAGGCAGATGAGTTCTGGACGGACCCACAACTGAGAGCAGATTTTAAAAGCACAGTGGCTAAAATCCTGAACCGTAAAAACAGCGTAACCGGAACGGTTTACAAAGACGACAGGGCTATTATGATCTGGGAATTGGGAAATGAATTGCGCAACTGTCCCATTTCATGGATCAATGAAATGGCTTCCTTTATTAAGTCCATTGATCATAACCATTTGATTAATGATGGGATTCAAAGCAACAGTCTTTCGCCGGAAATAATTAACAATCCTTATGTTGATGTGCTGTCGACCCATCACTACGAAGGCAATCCGCAACAAATGATCGAACACATTAAAGACAATCTGATTAAGATTGATGGAAAAAAGCCGTATTATCTGGGCGAATTCGGCTTCATAGGCACTCAGGGCATGCGAGCCGTATTGCAAACAATCAGATCACAGCAAAACCTATGTGGCGCTTTAATCTGGAGTTTACGCTTTCACAATCGAGATGGTGGATTTTACTGGCATTCAGAACCTTTTGGTTCAGAACTGTACAAAGCGTACCACTGGCCCGGTTTTTTTTCCGGACAGGCCTACGATGAGCAAGGCGTTTTTGCACTGTTAACAGAATTGAATGAAATGCGTTTGGATTCTTTGCCAGCGCCAGTCCTGTTGCCCGTTAAGGATGCCGGCCATATTTCCTGGCAGGGGGCAACAGGGGCCAGCGCCTATGTTGTTCAGCGGGCTAATACTTCAAACGGCCCGTGGCACTCTATTTCTGGCCTGATAGATGATGCCCAGCAGGCCTATGCCCCGCTCTTTTGCGATGCCACAGCCAGGATCGGTAGGACGTATTATTACAGAGTAAAAGCGCTTTTTCCTGATGGGAGCAGCACGCTTTCCAAAGCCTTCGGACCGCTTCAGGTAAAAAGTCGATGGCTTATTGACAATTGCGATAATTACGGACAACTGTATCGTTTTAAGGGCAGGCTGGTTTTTCAAAAAAATAGAAATCGATCATTTAAGGAAGATCTGGGACGATTGTCCGGAATGTCTGGTACAGAAGTACAATATTGGGTGCCAGGGGAAATTCTTTCAGTCAATGTACAGTCTTTTCAAAAAAACAGCATACCTTTATTGCAAATCTGGCTCTCCAGAGATGGCCAGAAATTTGAATTACTTGTGCCCCAGATAAAAAACAGAGCTATTGAACAAAAAGATTACGATTATTGGGTGCCGCTTGCTTATCAGGCGCGAAACAAAAATGGAATGTACCAATTTGTAAAAATAAGGTTTACAGGAGAGGCTCAACTTGGAAGAGTTGAAATTGAATATCGATAGGGAAATAATTCAGGCATTCACAGAACGCCTTGAAAAAGTCCTGTTTGAAAATATTATTCCATTCTGGCTTAACTGTTCCAGAGATGAAAAATATGGTGGTTTTTGGGGGCGTGTTACAATTCAGGGCCTCCCGGTTAAAGAGGCACCCAAAGGGCTGATTTTACATGCCCGGATTCTCTGGACGTTTTCCGTTCTTTACCGCAAATATCAGGAAGCGGTGTTTAAGGAAATGGCTGAACGGGCCTGGGAGTATTTAAACAAACACTTTTGGGACTACGAATATGGCGGGGTTTACTGGCTTTTAGATCACACTGGCGCTGTTCTGGATGATAAAAAGAAGATGTACGGTCAGGCTTTTACCATTTACGCTTTTAGTGAATTTTACAAAATTAGTCAGGAACATCTGGCCTTGCAACGCGCCATCGATCTATTTGATTTGATACTTCAACACAATTTCGACAAAGAATACGGCGGTTTTCTGGAAACCTCAGGACGCGATTGGAAACCAACCACAGATATGCGTTTGAGCGACAAAGATCTCAATACGGAAAAATCAATGAACACGCATCTGCATTTAATGGAGGCCTTTAGTTCGTTTTTGCAAATCTGGCCCGAAAGCGTATTGAAAGAACAATTAAAACAACTGGTTGATCATTTTTTGACGTTCATTTTTAATCCACTAACCGGACATTTAAACCTCTTTTTTAACAGAGCGTGGCAGCTTGAAAGCCAGAAGGTCTCTTTCGGTCACGACATTGAAGCCAGCTGGCTTTTGCTGGATGCCTTAAAGATTTTAAATGAACCGGCATTGCTTCAAAAGGGGGAAAAGGTAGCCATTAAACTGGCCGAAAGTACCCTGCAAGAAGGTTTAACCTCCAATTATGCCATTTACAAAGAACAAAGCAACAATAGGTCGTTAATTCCTGTTTTGGAATGGTGGCAACAAGCCGAAGCAGTAGTTGGCTTTACGCATGCATTTATGCAAACTAACCGCCTTGTTTTTTGGACAGCGGCGCAGAAAACCTGGGATTTTCTGGAAGCCTATGTGGTAGATTGGCAAAATGGTGAATGGTTCTACGAAGTGGATATGGAGGGACACCCTAATCTGGACACGTTTAAAATTTCTGAGTGGAAGGGGCCTTACCACAACATCCGCGCCTGTCTCGAAATAATGAACTGTCTGGAAAAATTGAAAGGACAAAAGCAATGAGCGATTTTCAACAAAAGCTTAACGAACTAATCGCCAGACAGGAGCAACTTATTACTCGGCAAAATAAACCAGCCGATGAATACAATGGTATTTTTGAGCGTTACCAATTTCCAGTGCTTACACGCCATCATGTACCCATTCATTGGCGTTTTGATCTGGATGAAAAATCGAACCCCTTTTTCATGGAACGGTTGGGTGTGAATGCCACGTTTAATCCCGGTGCCATTAAAATCAACGACAAATATTACCTGGTGGTGCGGGTGGAAGGGTGGGATCGCAAATCCTTTTTTGCAGTGGCTGAAAGTGATAGCGGCATACAGGGTTTTCGTTTCTGGGATGTGCCGATTGTTCTGCCAGAGAACGACCGCCCGGACATAAATGTGTACGACATGCGTTTGACAAAACATGATGATGGCTGGATTTACGGTGTTTTTTGCACCGAACGCAAAGACCCTTCCGCTCCGGATTGGGACACATCAGCAGCAGAAGCCCAGGCTGGCCTGGCCCGCACCAGAGACCTCATACGCTGGGAACGCCTGCCAGACCTTAAGACGAATTCTGCACAGCAGCGAAACGTGGTGCTACATCCTGAGTTTGTAAATGGCTGCTACGCCTTTTACACCAGGCCTCAGGATTCGTTTCTTGAAACGGGCAAAGGCGGGGGCATTGGCTGGGGACTGGTTAAGGACATCGGGAATCCGGTAATTGAAGAAGAAAAAATTATGGATCAACGGGAGTATCACACCATTAAAGAATTAAAAAATGGCGAGGGGCCGCCACCCATTAAAACCAGTGAAGGCTGGTTGCATCTGGCCCATGGCGTACGTAACACGGCTGCCGGTTTGCGTTACGTTTTGTATCTGTACATGACCGCTCTGGACGATCCTTCACGAGTCATTTATCGCCCGGGCGGTTATTTTATGGCCCCGTTCGGAGAAGAGCGCATCGGCGATGTTTCCAATGTCCTGTTTTGTAATGGCTGGATTGCCGATGAGGATGGCACCGTTTACATCTATTACGCTTCCAGCGATACCCGTGTCCATGTGGCCACCTCTACGCTTGATCGACTGGTCGATTATGTTAAACATACGCCACCCGATGGCCGGCGATCGGCTGAGTGCGTCAGGCAACGGATGCGACTCATTGAAAAAAATCTGCAAATACTAAATCGCTAATGGAGAATTGAGAAGAATGAGCCTGAATGTACCAATTTTAAATATCGGTCGCATTAAAATGAGTAACGTTAATATGAAAAAGCGAGTTTTATTTCTGATTTTTTTCATGTGTTCTGCGCTTCATGCTCAGGTAACCGGTTTTGTTGAAAATTTTGACGACAATCAGCTGGATGGTTGGCAGGTACCCGGAGATGCGCTGCGCACTTTCGAGTTACAGGCGGTAAATGGAACCATGGAGATCAATTACCACCGGGTGGCTTCCAGCTGGGAATGGGACAATTTTAACTGGACGCCTCCGCAAAAAGTGGATGCTTCCGGCCGGCGTTACATTACCTTGCGTGCCAAATCGAACATCATTACTGAGCTTACCTTAAAACCAATCTATGACAATGGTTCCAATGACTGGCTGCAGGTCATGTTACCTGCTGATGAACAGTGGCACACCTACAAGTTTGAACTATTGGCACCGGCACCGCTGATGATGAATCGTATCTATTTCTATCTGGACGGCGGTACCACAAATCCCAGAAGCGGCCTGGTTTATTTCGATGATTTACGGATAGCCGATTCGGTTCGGGCGGCCGATTTGCTGGATAACCGCGAATTGGAACGAGCCTTGAATGCCGCTCACGCACTTTACGACAACAGCGTCGAAGGCGATGAAGAGGGACAATTCGCTGCAGGTTCCAGAACGCAATTATGGGCAGCTATTGAACAGGCCGAAGCTGTTTTTAATCAGTCTGATGTAACCCAGGAAGCATTGGACCAGGCAACCTGGGATTTGTACGATGCATGTTCTATTTTTGAAACCAGAGTACATGGTCCTGAACTTGCACTGGTGGATGAGAAAGCCACTCTACAAACACGCTACCTTTACCTCAACCTCGACTATCTGAAAGATAAAGGCATTTTGTTTGGAATGCACGATGCCACTGGATATGGCGTGGGCTGGAGCGGCGATGACGATCGCAGCGATATCAAGGATGTGTGTGGCGATTACCCGGCATTTTATTCGGAAGAGATGTACAAAGTGACGCGCAATCTGGAAACGGACAGAGTGCGTTATCGAATGACCTCGGCCTATCGGCGAGGAGGCGTGCTCTCCATGTGCTGGCACCAATACGATCCGCAGGGCCGTGGTTTTTATGCCGATGATGTAGGCGGTGAGAATGTCGTGGCCACCCTCTTGCCGGGTGGGGCATTTCATCAACAATACAAAGACAAATTAAAAAAAGTCGCTTTGTTTTTTAAATCGCTGCGCGGGGAAAACGGGGAATCCATTCCGGTCATTTTTCGTCCTTACCACGAACACAATGGAGGCTGGTTCTGGTGGGGCAAAGGGCAATGTACAAAACAGCAATATATTGACCTCTGGCAATTTACAGTCACATATTTGCGCGATTCTTTGCATGTACACAATTTGCTCTACGCCATTTCACCCTCTTTGAATCAGGCCAATTGGGGAACCGATTACAAAGCGATTTTCCCCGGGGAAGACTACATCGACGTGTACGGCGTGGACCACTATTTTGGCGATGTGATTACGACTGCTGATAAGGAAATATTTAAAACAGGATTGCGTCGTGTGGCCCAACAGGCTCTGAATGATCAAAAACTTCCCGCCCTTACCGAAGTGGGACAGGAAGGCCTGGACACCATCGATTTTTTTACCAATGTCCTGTTGTGGGCCTTAACCACCGATTCCCTGAATGACTTCTACAGCTATGCGGCAGTCTGGCGTAACCAGGATACCAACCACCATTTTGCGCCTTACCCTGGCCATCCGGTTGTGCCCGATTTCTTAAAATTTTATAACGATCCCTACACCTTTTTCGAAAGTGATCTGCCCGATATGTATGGACCGGTAGCGGCCGATACCATTCCGCCGCTCTTCGTAGAATTTCCTCCTTCTCCTTTTGTAGCTACTGACACCGTGTTTTCCATCCAAATAACAACCGATGAAAAAGCTTTGTTAAAATACGATTTTTACGACCTATCCTTTGACAGCATGCAATACGACTTTGAAGAGGGACAAAGTCGCACGGAACACAGTACGAAGTTACATGGCCGACAGGGACAGACGTTTAACATATTTGTACGGGCACGGGACCTGTTTGGCAACACAATGGACACATCCTTAGCCATTACCATTAAAGTAGATACCCTGCAACGAGCGGTTTACTGGTTTGATTTAAAATACGATTTAAGCGATTGGGCCAGCGGACCGGCGCCGTTTGTGTTTGAAGGGCAAAACGATGGCAACACGCAACTGCCTTACTCGCGTACAGTCTATTTTCGTAAAAACTTTAACTTAAACGATGTGCAAAATATCTCCATGCTGGCGGCCATTGTAAATTTTGACAACGGCTTTGCGCTTTATCTGAATGGACATGAAGTTCACCGGCACAACTTGAATGAAGGCCATCTTAATTACGATGTTTGGGCGGTTGAAGATCTTTCCGCTACGCAACAGATCATTCTGGATGAACAGGATGTTCAATATTTACGTAATGGTAACAATGTGCTGGCCGTAGAAGTGCACCAGGCGAAGGAGGACAGCAGTGATTTAAAATTCGATTTAAAGTTAATCACCGCAACGTATCAGACGCTCATAGATTATCAGCAAGAATGGTTTTATTTCTCTGGAAAACGCGCGCCAGAGGTGCAAATTTTAGGAGCGTTGCCTGTCCGTCAAACCCATCAGCAGCTTGCAACGTTTGAACTCTTCCAGAATTATCCAAACCCATTCAACAATCAAACGACCATGGCTTATTACTTGCCACAGACAGGAAAAGTACATTTAGAAATTTTTAATTTACTCGGTCAAAAAGTTCTAACAGCGCTCAACGAGGTTCAGAGCGCCGGATCACACAGCGTGCAAATCGATTTAAGCAGTCTGGCCAGCGGGGTGTATTGGTGCCGATTACAATGGAAAAATAAATTGAAGATCAAGAAAATGCTCCTCTTAAAATAAAAAATTTTTATCGGCTTGTTTAACAAATTAAGGCGCGGTTTAATACGTTCATTAATCAAAAAATTTACAATAAGGTAAAACGTGAAGCCATTTTTATTTTTTTTGCTGATTGCTTTTAACATGGCTTCCTGTCGGAATGGCCCGGAGAATGATGCCATTCCGCAAGAGCTGCAACCGCTCAATGAAGCCATTCAAATCGGAGAAAAATTGCTGGCCAACAGCGTGCAGGGTAATAACGAGGGACAATATCCGGCGCAAGCGTTTACCGAATGTCAGATGGCTTTAAACGATGCAAAAAAATGTTTAAATAACGCGGGTAAAAATACAATGGCAAGTCGGATTGACAGCATGGTCAGTTTTGTTTACAACGCATTAACGGTTTTCGAAACTCGTGTTCATTCCAACTTACGTGCGTTAATCGATGACCGGGCTACCAAAGAAACCCGTTACCTCTTCCACAATCTGAAGCAGCTTGCGAAAAACTATATGCTATTTGGCATGCACGATGCTTTAGGCTATGGCGTGGGCTGGAAAAACATGGACACGCGGTCGGATGTGAAAGATGTTTGCGGCGTTTATCCCGCGCTATTTAGCTGGGATGTCTACTACCTTTTTCAGACTTCCGAAGATGAATTAAGGCACTACACTTTTCGCATTAAATATGCACACCAGATGGGGGGTGTTACCACTTTTTGCTGGCACCAATTTGATCCGCAGAGTATTGGATTCTACAAGGAGCATATTGATTACAATGTGGTTGCTTCACTTTTGCCTGGCGGCCAATATCATGATTTTTACAAGAAAAAATTGGAGATGCTGGCCAGATATGTTAAACGGCTTCGCGGTACGGATGGCACAAGTATTCCAGTTATTTTCCGGCCTTACCATGAGCAAAACGGAAACTGGTTCTGGTGGGGCAAAGGGCATCGTACTGAAGAGCAATACAGGCAGTTGTGGAAGTTTACCGTTCACTATCTGCGCGATTCACTCAATGTTCACAATTTGATCTATGCTTTTTCACCCGATGGAAATCAATTTGAATCAAAAGGCGCTTACCTTACAGACTATCCTGGTGATGAGTACGTGGATATTTTAGGCCTTGATTTTTACTTTGGTAGAGGCGATGAAGATGAAATTCGTCGTTTTCAATCCAGAGTGGTCTGGGCTGTTGAACATGCGCAGCACAGAAGAAAATTAGCGGCTTTGACCGAAGTTGGCGATTATTACGGCTTTAGCGGTCAGGAAGCCAATTTGAAAATTCCCAACTGGTACACGCGCTGTTTCCTGGCACCGATTAAAAACCATGCGCAGGCACAAAAAATTGCCTATGGCGCGGTGTGGCGCAATGCCAGCAAAACGCACCACTTTGCCCCGTATCCCGGGCATGCTTCAGTGCCCGATTTTCTTGATTTTTACAAAGACGACTTTACTCTGTTTTTAAAAGATTTACCGGAGATGTTTAAATTAACGGAATAGGAAAAAAGCAAAAGTGAATTTCATAAAAATTTTAATTTCGATTTTAATTTTGAACCGATTTTTACTGGCCGGGCTTTCGGTTGATGTAAAAACCATTTCGCCGCAAAATCCGCGTCTTTACGAAAAAGTGGAAATCGAACTGACATTGCAAAATGCCGCCTTTACCAATCCCTTCAATTCCAATGAAATTGACGTGATGGGATACTTCACTTCGCCTGGCGATAGCACCTGGAAGATTTTCGGTTTTTACGATAATTACCAGACCGCCAATGCCTGGAAAATCCGTTTTGCGGCCAATGAAACCGGAACCTGGAGAGTTGTGGTGCGCATCATCAACCAAGGCGATACGGCCTGGAGCCCGGAATATGCCTTTGATGTTGATTCATCCGAATATCATGGCTGGATTCGCGTTAGCGAACGAAATCCGCGCTATTTTGAATACGATGATGGAACGCCTTTTTACGGAGTTGGAGCCTACTATCCCTGGGGAATTAGCAATGGTTCTAACGGATTGGAACTGTTGCAAAATTCCGGGGCCAATATCTTTGGCTACTGGAACATCATGTACGGCGATGAAAAGGGCATTATTGAGTCTTTGAATTCGGGCATTGGCCGTTACGATCAGACGAAATGCGGACGCATTGATCAGGTGTTGCAATGGGCAGAAGAGCGCAATTTAAAAATTATGCTGGCTATCTGGCCGCACGATTTGCTTTCCAACACGGTTTGGTCGCATCAGTGGCACAACAATCCTTACAAATACATTTGCAGCGCAGAGGATTTTTACGCCAGTGAAGAAGCCTGGCAATATCAGCAACAGCAATATCGTTACATTATTGCCCGCTGGGGGTACTCGCGGGCGCTGGCCATCTGGGAAATTGTGAATGAGATCAATGGCACCGACGGCTGGCAGCGGGGGCATGAACAGGAAGCAACGCAATGGGTAAAAAAAGTTAAACAATTTTTTAAAACAAATGATCCGCATCAACGTCCATGTACCGCCTCGCAGAGTGGCGGCATCTACTGGCAAGAGGGCTATCAAATTGTCGATGTGCCGAATGTGCATTTGTACGAAACCGAATGGTCGGCCCCTTTTCCTGGTAATCCTCTTCGCAGCAGCGGACAGCTTTACTACGACATAGCCAGCCAATTGTGGAAAGATTTTGAAAAACCGGCCATTTTAGGCGAGGCAGGATATCTGAACACTTTTGGTGGGTTTGCCGTCCCCTCGCCTGAGTACACACAACTTTACCACAATGCCTTGTGGGCTGGTTGGGCTGGCGGTTACGCCACAACGCCATTCTGGTGGTCATTTACCTCCCGCAATATCATGTCTCTGGAAGTGATGAACCAGTTAAAAGCATTCTCGAAAATAGCGCGGCTGATTAATTACCCGGATTATCGCTTTGAACCTTTTAATGAAATCCAGAATGAGGTGGATATTTATGCTCAAAAGAGTGCGGATTTAACTTTTGGCTGGGCGCGTCAATCCAGCGCCAAACCTTTAGCCGGTAAGGTTATTCGGATCGCTGACCTTACTGAAAAAGATACGGTTTTTAGCGTTACCCTTTTTAATACCTGGAACGGAGAGAAAATCGGTATTCAATATGTGCCCACCAATAATGGACAACTGGTTTTCTCCATGCCTGAAGATGGTCAACAAAATCCGGATCAGGCCTTTATTATCAAGCCGGTTCATTATGGCGCCATTCCGGAAAAGCTAAAACTATTTACGCCCACCAGTCAGCTCTTTGCTGCTGATACAAACCGTTTTCCTGTCTATTGTTACATCATAGATCAGCAAGAACAAATCGTAAAATCAAATCTGCCGGTCCATTTCCAATTACTGGGAGCGGGGCGACTAATCGGTGAAAATCCTGTGCAGGCGCAAAACGGAATGGCCACCATCTGGTTTCAGTCGACCGGAAAGAGCGGTACGGCAAACATTTTTGCCACAACGCAGAAACTGCTTTCCGACACGTTATCTATTATTTTGAGCAATGAAATCTGGATCGATAGATTTGAAGAATATGCCAGCAATATTGCCTTAAACAGTGCCTGGCAGGTACGCGGCGGCACGAATGCCGAACTCTCATTAGAACAGACAGATGTTCTGGAGGGCAAACAATGTTTGCGCGTAAACTATGCTATTGGCAATGGCAATGCCTATTATGCCGGATTTTTCAAAACGATTAATTCCCACTTTACAGGGGCGGATGTTTTGAGTTTCTGGCTGAAAGATGACAATAGCCAGCGCAATCTGACCCTTGTTGCCAGAGATACCTCCGGGGCGACCTATCAATTTTCCATGATTTTAAACCATCCAGACTGGCAATTGATTAAAATCCCCTTTTCCCATTTTAACTTACCGGGGCTGAGTTCGGCTAATCTTGCAGAAATAGCCTTTAATGTGCTGGCCGGATCAAGTACCAATGGCCAGGGTTGGTTGAAATTAGATGCGCTTTCGTTACAGACGTCGGCCACTGCTTTGAGCGAACCTGAAAATCAGGTGGTAAATGAATTTAAGCTATTCCCGATCTATCCCAATCCATTCAATGAACAGGCTCTGGTACGCTGGCATCTACCGGAAGCGGGAAAAGTTCAACTACTGCTTTTCAATTTATTAGGTGAAAAATGCGTTACCATATTGGATGGTTTTTTACCCGCCGGTGATCATGCCGCAACATTGAATGGTAACAGGTTGGCCTCAGGAATTTACTTTTTACAATTGAAAATGAATCGTCAAACAAAAACACAAAAGTTGGTTTTAATTAAATAGGATTGTTCAATGCGTACATTAATCTTGCTGGGCGTTTTATTAATGTGTTTGCCAGTGGGTTTGATCGCTCAACCCGGGCAGGGCTTTGTGAGTGTTCAAGGGAAAAAATTTTTGATTGACTCTAAACCTTATTATTTTTTAGGAACCAATCTCTGGTACGGGGTCAATTTAGGCACCCTGGCCGAAGGGGGCAATCGTCAACGTTTAGTGCGCGAACTTGATCGGTTGGAAGCGTTGGGCATTTCCAATTTGAGAGTGCTGGGCGCTTCCGAAGGTTTGACTCAGCACAATACGGTTTATCCGCCAATTCAGTCTCAGCCTGGTGAATATGATGAACGCCTTTTAAAAGGACTTGATTTTTTACTGGCTGAAATGGCCAAACGCGACATGAAGGCGGTGATTTTTTTGAACAATTTCTGGGTTTGGTCTGGCGGCATGTCGCAATATATTTCATGGGTTACCGGCCAGGATATTCCCAATCCTTTTAAGCCGCAATATTCCTGGCAACAGTTCATGAACTTTAGCGCCAGATTTTACGATAATGACAAAGCTAAGGAACTTTTCCGAACCTATCTTAAACATTTGATTTTAAGAAAAAATACCGTTAACGGTCGGCGCTACGTTGAAGATCCAACCATCATGTCCTGGCAAATTGCCAATGAACCCCGACCGGGCAGCGGCCAGCAAGCTAAACGGAATTTTCCTGTATTTTTAATATGGATTAGAGAAACATCCGATTTTATTCGCTCGCTGGATGCAAATCATCTGATTTCCACCGGCAACGAAGGAATGTACGGTAGTGAATTTTCAGACACGCTTTACGTACAGATGCACTCCTTTAAAAATATCGATTATTTGACATTTCACCTCTGGATATTGAACTGGGGCTGGTTTGATCCTTTAAAACCGAAAGAAACGTTTACAACAGCTCTGAAAAAAGCAAAAAAATACATCGAACAGCACATTGAATTGGCCGAACAGGTAGGAAAACCGCTCGTGCTGGAAGAGTTTGGCATTCCGCGCGACAACCATTCCTATTCGCCGCAGGCAACAACAAAATACAGAGATCAGTATTTTAGTAAGGTTTTTACCTGGATTTACCAGAATGCCAGTAATAGCGGCCCGTTGGTGGGTAGTAATTTCTGGGCCTGGGGTGGAGAGGGTCGCCCACGAGACCCGCAAAATCCCGAATGGCAGCGCGGCGACGATTTTACCGGCGATCCGCCGCAGGAACCACAGGGACGCAATTCGGTGTTTAGTTCGGATTCGAGCACGTTAAGCGTCATACAGTTTCAGGCTCAAAAAATGAATGGATTAATGCGCTGATTGTTTTCTTTTGAGCAGCTTCTAAAATAAAATTGGCGGAAAACATTTCCGCCAGTGTTAAAGAGTGGGTTTAAAAACTATTTAATTCAGGTTCAAGGATTAACCAGCAGCGAATCGCTGTACTGGTATTCATGCAGTTTATCCATTACATTTAACAAAGGCACGCTGATTCTGAACTTGTTATTGATGGTTTGCAGCCATTCATTGGCGATTAGCACGTGTCCCAGATCAGAGGGATGAACCCCGTCTAAGCTGTAAAAACCGCCTGTAATTGGCTCAGCGGAAAGCGTTAACCCGCTAATCTCGGTGCCCTGGGCAATTTCTTTAAAAAAGCTGTACATATCGACCACAGGAATATTGCGTATGGCACAGATGGAATCAATGGAGGCGTTGTAACCATCAATTAAATCGCGGACAATGGCCTGTTCACTTTGATCTAACACTACCGATTCCGGCAAAGGTTCGCCATTGCTTTTTGGAAAATCAGAAGGTAAACCATAACCCTGTTTAATAAAAATTTTAGCTGGCGAGAGAATCAGATCGCCATCGTTTACTCCAACAAGAGGCATGGGCTTTCCGTTGTCATCAAGCACGGGCGTATTGGTGACCGTATCGATCACCACCCCGGGGACGGAATGAAAATAGGGCATGTCCAGAATATCGGGGATGTTGGCTACCACCACGCCGGCCTGAGTACTTTTAAGGGAATCCATTAAAGCCGAAAAGTATTCACTGAACGCTTCCCCGGAAGTAGGCGGCTCTTCAACGGGATTAATGGCGCTGTACTGGGCATAGGCTAAAATATCGTACATTCCAATCCAGCAAAGAATCAAAGAAGGCTGAAATAGTTTGGCCTGAGCAAAGGCCGTTTTGTAGCCGTAAGGATCGGGAAGTGGATTGCGCAAAATGACATCCAATAGTCCGCTTTTACTACGGCTGCGTAAGCGTGTTGTGGCTTTGTAAACATCATCCACGTAAATGCCGGGCACAGCCAGATTGTTGTAGGGCAGCGGCCAGAATTTAACATCGTCCGAAGAAAAAGGATTGGTGGCCGGATCGTAGCCATAGTCGGCAAAGGCCTCTGCAACAATCACCGGGTCTGGATTGACCGTTTTTGGCGTTTCAGGATCATCGAGGTATTTGAGTTTTAGGATCCCATAGCCTGCGTACGATTCCGAGCCCAGACCAGGGTAGGCAATGTAAGGCTGCATAAAATCGGGTGTTTCCGTTTGCTCTGCGATCAGAGCCACAAAACTCCGTTTTTGGTGCTTTTCGGTCAGGGCTGCGGACTGATAACCAGAGATGATGTTGTCTCCCAGGGCCATCAAGCGGCTGAAAAGTAATTTTTCATTGGTGCTTAAAGTCGATTGTTTGACTTTTGGTTCTAAAAGGCTGCAGGAGGCCAGTAAAACCGCAAATCCCAGCATCAGAAGTAATTTTATTTTCATTGATCGATACTCCTTCTGTTTCCTAAAATGAATATCCGACACTCATGGCGTACAAATTAGCCATTCCGATGTACGTTCCATTGAACGCATGGATATTGTTGGTTACCTCACGATTATCCTGTAGCAACAGGTGATAGGCCAGATCGATTGTCAGTGTTTTGTAACGATATCCCAAACCGAGTGTGTAGTTGTGTCGATTGTATTCAGGTAAACCGGGCTCAACATATTCATTGGGAACCGCGTGTTTGTCCCAGAAATAACCAGCCCGCACAGCAAAATTGTTTTCCATCTGATATTCCAATCCAAAGCGAATGCTGTAAGAATCCTGGTAATTTCGTGGAGCAATGCTTTCTGTTTCACCGGCAACCGGTTGATCAAATTCTATTTTAAGTTGTTTGTACGAGCTCCAGTATTGGAGCAGGTAATCCAGTTCAAAACTTAAGTTTTCGGTCAGGTCAAACGCCAGTCCCAGAGCAAAAGAAGCCGGCAATGTCAGTTTGGCTTTGCCTCCGGTCTTTTTCGGAAAAAAAGAAGCCACTTCTTGATTTATCACGGGATCGCTGGTTTCCGGGAAGTCAAAGTAGGCGGTCCCTTTGTCAAAATTTAAATTGCTTGCGCTACGATAGTGTGCACCAAAATGCAATCGATGGAGCAGGGTGTACTGTAGCGCTAAATTGAATTCCAGTCCCTGCGTGTTGGCTTTCAATCTGGAGTGTCCGTAAAGGCCACGGGGAGCAAAATAAATATCTTTTTCCAGATTGGCGCTGGCCTGTAAAAAAGAAAAACCAACTGCCAGAGACAATTGATTAAAGAGGCGGTAGGCCACTACAGGATTAATGAACAGTGTAGTTAACTCTGTTTTGGTAGCCAAAAGACGACCAACCCATGGTTGCGATTTCGTTCCCCATTCTGTAGCCAGGCCAAAGGGGGAGTAAACGCCTAAGCCCACTGTTAACCCAGGAAGCCAGTTGTAAGAAAGGTACAGAGTAGTGGGGAAAAAACTTCCTTTTTGAGCGCGAGTAAAATAGCGGGCGTCCATATTGGCCGGGCCGCTAAAACCAAATTCTGGTGCAATTACTGTTGTGCCTATGTTGAACTGTAACCCTTTTAGACTGGCCAGACCAGCGGGATTGTAAAAGATAGCCGAGGGGTCATTGGCCCTGGCCACAAATGCACCGGCCATCGCGGTGGCCCGTGCATTTTGCTCGTAAATTGAAAACCCCGATGCCATTAAAAAAGTGGTGGGCAAAAGGAGCGTTAAAATAAAGGTTTTGAACATGGAGCCTCCTGTACGCCATTTTTGTGCAGCATAGTCTAAAGTTCTGTGTTCTTATTGTTCCTGCCTGCAAATATACACATATTTTTGTCTTTGTTAAATACAATTAAATCACAGAATATTCAAATTTACAAAAAAATACGAGAAAATGGATTAAAAGATTCAAAAAAACTAAGGCAGCAGATCAGCAACCAAAAACATTTCTAATCGGGGATTAAAGCAACCAGAGGGAGCGCCAAGAAGTCATAAAGGACGCAAAAAAGTAATTTTAATTAAAAATTACGAATTACGAATTATTTTGTGAAACCGCAAGTTGTGCCCAGGCGGTTAAGGCCTGTGCTGGCCTGTGATCCTGAATCCCTCTTCCTTCGTAACTCGAGCTTCAGCTCGAGACTTTGGTAAGAGCGAAGCATTCACAAAGTGGGCAAAGATTGCAAATAGAAAATTGCAAAATATCTTAACATATCGGAGTAGAACTCAGCAAACCGGCACGATTTGCTCCTCCTTCCCTTTATTAAAAGAAGGGAAGGGGGCGGGGAGTTAGGATCTTCAGCACAAAAATTTTCGCACGCTAAAGCATTAGAAGTTTTGAAGGAAATATTCTAAAAAGATCCACCCTCGCGTTACTTCCCTGTTTGCGGACAATACGTTTCTCTTAAATGGCAATTTTGTACAGCAGGAACCAACAGTTTCGTCAAGGAAACAGAGTTTAATGACAGGCGATTGGTTCCTATTTGCCTTCCAGGTCAAAATCAAAATCCTGAGAAAGGTGGCTAAAAAAGCGGCGGAAAGCAGGCTGGCTGTGACGGGCCAGAAAGAAATAGAGTTCCAGCAACCAGGGTACATGGCGCATGCCACGGACAAAAAGTAATGAACGCTTGATGGTCGGTCCAAGAACCTGCCAGGCTCTTTTTTCGTATTGCCTTAAAAATGGTTGAGAAACATTGTTGATTTGCAGAGCTTCGCTGACTACTTCAGCAGCGATCATACCCGTCTTGAGTGCGTTGTGAATGCCCTCTCCGCTTAAAGGGTCCACCCAATAACCGGCATCGCCAACGAGTAAAGCGCCGTCAAAGGCCCGTTGCATGTTAAACAATCCGGCCAGGGGGATGGGCCAGGATTTTAATTCGGAAATCTCCATCTTATGAGAAAGCCGATCCTCAAAGAAGGGTTGGCGCAACAATTTAAAAAAGTGTTCTTTGAGTTTAATGCCGTTTTTCTGGTACAGGTCTGCTGGCAGCCCCAGGCCGATGTTGGCTTCTGTTTGGCTGGTGGGAAAAATCCAGAAGTAGCCCGGTTTCAGCTCCGAAGTCCAGATAAATTCCACCATGTGTTCATACGTCCGGAATCCTTTTACGTAGCCGCGGATGGCTAAAAAACGGTGCGTGGCCGGAATTTTAGGCACATGCAGGGAGCGGGCTACTACGGAACTGACGCCATCGGCGCCGATAACGATACGGGCTTTGATGGTTTGCCGCTGGCCGCCTGTTCGTATGTGAACTCCCTGAACATAGTGGTCTGCCTTTTGTAGACCAAGAACCTCGCCCTGCAGAAATTGAGCCCCACTGTGCTGCGCGCTTTTTAAGAGCGCAAAATCCAGATTTTGGCGTTTGATAATTAAAAAGCCGGCATCGCCATATTTGGATTTGAAAGGCACACGCAACGATTGCCATTTAGGGGTGACAAATCGAATGGCGTTAATGGGGTAGGCAGCCTCCGCTTGCAGGAAGGAAAAGACATCAAGCTTTTGCAACAGGCTGGTTGCCCCGGGCGTCAGCCCATCGCCGCAAATTTTGCTCCGGGGAAAAGATGCCCGATCGATGATCAGGGTTTTAAAGCCCCTGTCTGCAAGCATTTTGGCCGCCGCGCTTCCTGCCGGCCCCGCTCCTACCACAATAACATCGTATTCCATAGAAATAGCGAACGTACGCTCCTCAGTTTTTTTCTGCCAGGGTGTTCACTCTTGAGCTGCTGAAGACCATCAGATAGCCGTAATGTCTAAGGCAGCAAAGCCGCACCCAAAAACTTCTTGAAAAAATGACAGGCCGATGCCCTGGAACCCTTTAACTCTTACACTATTAAATCTTCTCCTACAACAGCGGAAGTCATTTCACCAATTAGCCCTCACCCCCTCGATCCCCGTCTTCCAGAATAAAAATCTGGGAGAGGGGGAAGGCTTGGTGGGGGAATTTTCTCACCTGTATTGAAAACACCATTCACGAACAATGGAAATTCGCTATGTCAGCCCGATGCTCATTCAACAAATCAACAAATCAACAGTTTTGCTTCTTCACACAGCACAAAAATTTTCGCATCCCGCTGTGGCGGGATTAGATCTTTTAAGGGAAGTATTCTAACCACCAAAGGTAGCCCGCACATCAACCACCATGGGGAACTCCATGCCAGCAGTCCAGATCAGAGGATTTAAGTCGATTTCTGCAATTTCCGGATGTTCCGCCAGCAGGTGACTAAAATATTGAATCAAAATACCGAACTTAAATCGATCTAGTGGTGGAATATTTCGAAAGCCATTCAATAGTTTCTGGCCCTGCAATTCGCTCAGCATCTCTTCGGCTTCGTAAGCATTAAGCGGCGCTATGCGAAAGGTTATATCGCGTAGAACTTCCACAAAAATACCCCCCAAACCGACCATTAAAATAGGGCCAAATAAAGGATCCTGCTTCCCACCCAACACCAGTTCCAATCCCTGGCTAATTTGTTTTTGAATCAGGAACAGCGGTTCGAGCCCTTTAGGTAGAACCATTTCCGCCTGTTTGAGCATCTCTTCATAAGCGCTTTTTAATTCGGCAATGGAATTTAAGTTAAGCTTAACCAGGCCCTGTTCGGTTTTGTGGATGATCTGTTCATTGGCGATCTTTAAAACGCAAGCTCCATCGTGTTTGTAAAAAAACTCAGAAAGTTCTTCCCAGGATGAAGTGATTTTAGAATCAATCACTGGAATTTTGTATTCATCCAGCAGCTCCAACAAAGATTTAAGGGGAATTTGTTCGCCTTTCTTGCCGGTCAGGGGCTCCATGCGCAAGGTAGCGGCTTTGGTTGTTGCTTTGGATTTGAAGAATCGCTGCTGGATATTCTGGTATGTCCACATTTTCCCTAAGATGTTTACGGCCGATTCTGGGTATGAAAAGACAGGCAGGTGCAAGCGGGAAAACACTTCCAGTCCGGCATTTTCATCCTTTTGAGCCATCAGCACCGGAATGATGGTCTTGGCGCAGTTGCTGACCACCGGTTCCAGATGTTCGGCAATGATTTTGGGTGTTGTGTTGACCGGTGGCTTAACGATGATTAGAATAACGCTATCCACTTGCGGGTCTTCCAGTACAACTTCCAGAACGTCGTGGTAGGTGTCGTGATCGGCGCTGGCAATCATATCAACCGGGTTGCCGACCGCCGCTTCTTCCGGTAGAATATTTTTTAATCGGTCGATGGTTTCCTGAGAGAAGCGGGCCAGTTCCAGGCCGGCAGCCTCCAGAGCGTCACTGGCCAGAATACCCGGTCCGCCGGCATTGGTCACAATGGCCACGTGTTGTCCCTTTGGTAAATGCTGAACGGAGAGGGCACGCGCCAGATCAAACATCTCTTCCAGTGTCTGGCAACGAATGACGCCACACTGTTTTAAAAAGCCATCAACGATGTGTTCCGGATTGGCCAGAGCGCCCGTGTGGGAAGAAGCTGCCTTTTGACCGCTGTCCGTGCGTCCGGCTTTGACAGCCAGCACAGGCTTTTTGGTAACTAGCGCCTTACAGTTTTCCATGAAGGCCTGAGGCTGATCAATGCTCTCCAGGTAAAGGGTAACCACATTGGTGTTGACATCATTTTTAAGAAAATGCAGAACATCGGGCTCGCTGACCACAGCCTTGTTGCCGGTGCTAACGAAAACGGAAAATCCTAAATCGCTTTTAGCTGCCAACTCCATGATGGCCACTCCCAGGGCGCCGCTTTGCGAAACATAGGCCACATGGCCCGGATTGGGCAAAGTAGGCGAAAAGGTTCCGTTTAACTGTACCTCAGGATCGGTATTGAAAATGCCCATGCAGTTGGGCCCAATCAAATTCATCTGATATTGCCCAGCTAATTTTTTCAATTGATCTTCACGTTCCAGGCCCGGACCACCGATCTCTTTAAATCCGGAACTGATGACCACTACATCTTTGATGCCAGCTTCACCTATTTCTTTTAACGCATCAAGCACAGAGGGCGCCGGTAGTAAAATAACCGCCAGATCGGGTGTTTCGGGAAGCGCGGCCAGCGAGGGAAAACTGGGAACGCCATTGATTTCAGTCGCTTTGGGATTTACGATGAAAAGACGGCCCCGGAAATCGAGGCGTAAAAGAGCCTCTAAAAATTTTTTACCGAGCGATCCTTCTTTGCGAGAAACGCCAATCAAAACGATGGATTTGGGGCGCAAAATCTTTTGCAAATCATGCATTTTTAGTCTCCTTCTTTTTGATTTTAACGCTGCGTCTCACAACGGCTTGCCGAATTTGCGCAGCAGTGTATTTTGTTTTTTGGAGATAAGAAAATTTACAATCGAATTAAAAATAAAAAAAGTTTTATTTAAAGGTGCCCTCGATATCGCCTAAAATTTTACAGCGAATTTTCAATACAATTAAATGGAACAGAAGAGCCACAACTATTAGTCAACAACATAAAACACAGAAAAGCCACTAAGGGGTACAAAAAAGTTCTTTTTAATTAAAAATTACATATTGTCTTTTAAAGGGGAAAGTTGTGCCATGACGGTGAAGGCCCGAGCTGAGAATCATGCCGAATCCCCATTTAAGAGGAAAGAATTCCTTACATGGGAAGGCTTAGAATGCTTCCCTTAAAAGATCTACCACTTTAGCGTGCGAAAATTTTTGTGCAGTGTGAAGAAGCAAAACTGTTGATTTGTTGATTTGTTGAATGAGCATCGGGCTGACATAGCGAATTTCCATTGTTCGTGAAAGGTGTTTTCAATACAGGTGAGAAAATTCCCCCACCAAGCCTTCCCCCTCTCCCAGATTTTTTTCTGGGAGAGGGGGATCGAGGGGGTGAGGGCTAATTCGTGAAATAACTTCCGCTGTTGTAGGAGAAGATTTAATAGTGTAAGAGTTAAAGGGTTCCAGGGCATCGGCCTGTCATTTTTTAAAGAAGTTTTTGGGTTACGGCTGTGCTGCCTTAGTTCACTTCCGGATCGTTTTGCGGAAATGAGAAGGCCTGTGTCGGGTATGTTTTCTCAACAAGCCATTTCCACATTCCTGTTTAATAAGCCGGCCGGAGAGGCTATTCAACGATAAAACAAATTTTGGCCCAATAAAATGTCTGAACTTTGAAGGGAAGTATTTTCAATAGGCAAATTATCATTTCGAATCATACTTCATCAGGCTGAGATGTTTTTAACCACAATAACAACAGTCTTACTTCCAGAGTATTTGTGTTTAAATATCAAAAACCTTTTAAGAGTGGATTCATTTAAATTACAGACACAGAGCTTTAAAATAATTTTAATTTGTGATGAGCGGGCAGATTGTAAATAGAGTTCGTTAACGAAAATTTTTCTTTATTCTGTTCCAGAGCCCTTTACCCAGGTAATAATCGGCTACGGTCAATATGTTTTGAATGCTGGCCAGCACGTCACTGCGTCCGGCCCAGTGTTCGTAAATGATGTCCAGATCGCCCTGATTGATGAAATCATTCAGCACATAGGCAGCCAGGGCCAGATCGTCCATGTAGCCAATCGGACCGAGCACGGCTTCCGGCAAAATATCAAGCGGGGTGATGAAATAGGCCAGCACGGCTGCCAATTTTAATTTCTTTTCGCCGGGCACACGCGGATCACGCATTAATTTGTAAAGCAGATGAAAAAAATCGGGCACCAACAGGAGCAGATCGCCATGTTCAAAATTTTTTTTGGCCAGGAAATCATCAATTTGTTTCCGCAATTTTTTGTAAAAATCTTTGTATTGTTCTTCATCGATGGCTTCAGGACGAATGGGTTTTTCCTCCATTTTGTCATTTCTCCTTTGTTGAATTTAAAAGCCCCGTTCTTTACGGATTTGTTCGTAGGCGGCGTTGATTTCTACCATCTTGTCATTGGCCAGTTGAATAAAATCCTCAGGAATTCCTTTGGCTATCAGGCGGTCTGGATGGTACTGGTAGACCAACTTTTTGTAAGCCGCCTTGATCTCTTCAACGCTGGCCTCGGGCGTCAGGCCTAAAATTTGGTAAGCTTTATGATTGACCTTAACAAACAGCGCTCTGATTTGTTCAAATTCGGATGGACTCAGACCAAAAATGTCTGCCACCTGGCGAATGAATTGCTCTTCCTGCGGATGGTAATGTCCATCGGCCATGGCAATGCGGAACAGCAGGTGCACCATGGTTTGTAAAATTTCTGGCTGGTAACCGATAAGCTCTTTAAATTGCCGGGCAAAGGACATAGGATCTTCAGGTGAGTTTTTAGCCTGATTAAAAATTTGGGCCACGATTTTGCGTTCTTCTGTGGAGAGCTGTAATTCATTTTTTAAGAATTGATCAAAAACGTTGATTTCTTGTTTTGTTACCTGGCCATCGGCCTTAGCCATTTTGGCCGCCAGAGAGGTTAAGGTAACATAAAACAGGAATTGCCGATCCAGTTCACTTTGAGGGTGACCCGGTGCTGCTTTGCGCAAATCGTTGCCGCAAACTGGGCAGTGACCATCCCTCAGCGGTTGCACCTGTCTGCCACAATATGGGCAGCGCAAACCAGGCCCGACGCGTTTTTGATCTGATTCTTCATCGTACATGTGGCCCAAAATACCGCCCAATACTGCGCCCAATGGTCCGCCTAACATAAATCCAAGACCAACTCCCACGGCTTTTCCCCAGAATCCCATTCTTGAAACATACTCCCCAATTTTTTGTCAACGAGTTTGCTTTAAGTACTCAGATAATTTACAAGAAGTTTCAAAAAAATTCGAGAAAAATTTGATTTTCCGTTTCTGGATTGCTTAATTTAAAAGTGTATTCCTGCAATATCATCATTGATTGTCAAAAAGGCTAAAGAAAAGAGGTGGCCATGAAACCCAGAAAAAATTTTGGGCTTGTGTTTTATCTGGCACTTTGCCTTTATCTTTTGTCATTTCCGTTGTACGGGCAATCATTAAAAACGGTGCTTGAGCATTATGGAGTAATGCATGCTAATGAGTGGATTATGTATTATGCCAACGATTACTTGGGTCCCGTCCATTTTACCAAAAGTGAACCGGAAGGGGGAGGCTTTTTCCCTGTAAAGGAAGCCCCTGTAATTTATAATGGGGGGCTAGTCTGGTGCGGGAAGTCAAGTGATGGCAGACAACCGGCCTTACGAGCAGGAGGCTCTTACTATGAAAGCGGAGTGAAGGCCGGCTGGATTGTTACGCCCGGAAGCCCGGGCAAATGGCCGCAGGCTGTCGCCTCTGATCAGGAAGGAGTGCGACTGTACCGCTGGAGGAACGATTTTTTTAATATGGATGAACAGGCTTTAAAAAAGGAAGTTGCTTTACTGCTGGGCATCCCGCAGGAAACCATGACGCAGATGCAGGCAGATACTTTACGCCAGGAATATTTGAGAAATTTACAGGAGTGGCCGGCTGATCTTGGAGCCCCGTATTATGATCGAAATGAAAATGGAAAGTATGATCCCGACTACGATGAGCCGGGCCTTTTAGGTGCCGATCAGTTAATCTGGTATGTGGTTAACGATGCTACCCCCTCCCAGGCTAAAGGTATGTTTGGCGCATTGCCCCTGGGTTTAGAAGTACAGGTTACCGTGTGGAGTTATCGGCGCGGTCTGAGTTCAGTGGTTTTTAATCGCTTTAAGTTGATTAATAAATCCGGCTTTCAGATAGATTCCATGTTTGTGGGTCATTTTGTAGATTGTGAACTGGGCAGCTTTGCAGATGATCTTGTCGGTTGTGACACAACGTTTAATTATGGATTTGCTTACAATGGTTATCAAAATGATGTGGTCTTTGATCGATTGGGCATGGCACCGCCAGCCATTGGACTTGTACTGCTCCAGGGGGCAGTACAGAAGCTGTGGCCATTCAAAATTTTGCAAGAATAGAAGGCTACAAAAATTTACCTATGACCTCCTTCTGGTATACCGCTGCAGGCGATGCATTTTCCTATCCCAGGCTTGGCGTTTATCAAGGTACACTGGATGTGTTTGCCAATCTTCAGGGCTATGGCGCCATTGCCAGCAATGGACAGCTGTTCCCCTTTTATCTTGGTGATCAATTCGGCGTTGTCTCAACGCCCTGGCCTCTGGCAGGAGATCCGGTAACAGGTGTAGGCGATGTGGACGGTAAAGGGTATAACACCAGGCCCAGTAATAGTGCGTTTATGGTTAATTGCCGCCCCTTCACAATGAGGCCCGGACAGGAACAGGACCTGGTGTATGCCTATGTTGCCAATTATTCTATGGGAGATCAACTGGATGCCCTGGCTAATTTACAAAAATTGATCTCCACCGTTAAAAAAGCTTATGAGAGTTTTCCGGAGTTTGAATCTCCTACCGGCCCAAGGCAGGCTTTACCTCCCATAAAGGCCGATTCGATTGGCGTTGAGTACTTTCTTTTGGCAGAGGGTTTTCCCAATCCCTTCACTCAAGGGGTTAAAATTAAATTTCGCCTCTTAAAAGATATGGATGTCTGTCTGGATATTTTCAATAGCCTTGGACAACGCGTTAAAACCATTTACCAGGGATCACTGGCCCGGGGTGTCTATGGTTTTACGTGGGATGGCCGGAATCAAGCCGGTAAACAATTGCCCACCGGAATTTATTTTGTGCGTTTAAAACACGGGCCATTAATGCGCTGGAAAAAGGTCGTTTTAATCAGGTGAATTTGTGCCTTAAGGAAAAATTTAACAAATTTAAGGCATCATCGGGTTTTAACAAGAAGGAGCAAAAAACATGAAAAAGATGACAGAAAAATTCTTGCTGGATGCCTTTGCCGGCGAATCCATGGCCCACATGAAATACCTGGCTTTTAGCGAAATTGCCGAACGTGAAGGCTTCAAAGGCGTGGCTAAATTATTTAAAGCCATCGCCTACGCCGAGCAGGTCCATGCCACCAACCATGCCAGGGAGTTGGGGCTGTTAGGAAAAACGGCCGATAATATACAGGCTGGTATTGATGGTGAAAATTTTGAAATTACCGAAATGTACCCGGCTTACGCAGCAGTGGCAAAGTTGCAGGAAGAAAAGGGCGCTCAGCGATCCATTCATTATGCCGAAGAAGCCGAGAAAATTCACGAAGAGCTTTACAAATTGGCTTTAGAACAGGTTTCCAAAGGTGTAGATTTTGAGGTTGAAGAAGTTTACATATGTCCGGTTTGCGGCCACACGCACATTGGCAAGCCAACGGAACGATGTCCGGTGTGTAATTTGCCGGCAGAGAAGTACGTGAAGTTCTGAGCAGCATGGCCTCAAACATTCATTAGCTACTGTGAAGGAAAAAAAGCGTCAAAAAGTCTCAGCGGTGATGGAAATTGGTTGAAGAATGGAGACCATGGACCTGTTGTTAAGAGATACTTTGTCTCGAAGGGCCATTTAATGAAAGACTTTTAACCGGGAAAACGCTCTGCAGCAATATTGAAAAGCGGAGCGTTTTTTTATGCCTGTTCCTGTTTCCCGGCAAAATAACACTCCAATTCGCAGAATTCACATGACTCTACCATTGCGCAATCGTAAACAAAATGATCAAATGCTTTGCGAAAATTTTGGGCCTCTTTCTGATCGGAAAGGTAAAATCCGATAAAATTCATTAATTTCTGCCCGGTCTCTTCTTCTAAAAGGTGTTCGATTTTGCAGGCTTCTTCTTCTGCCATTGTGGGTGTAATATTTAATACCTTTTCAAAAAAGAGGCGAATAATCCGTCGTTTGCTCAAGACATTATTGATTAATTCACGACCTTTATCTGTGAAATGGTAAAACTTGTTTTCATCTTCTCGAATGTAGCCCTTTTTTACCAATTTGTGGATGGTAATAGATACACTACTACGACTAATGCCCAGATATTTAGCGATATCTACACCGCGGACGTAGCCATTGCGCGACAATAACTCATGCATGGCCATCAAATGGTGTACACTGGAATGCGTTAACTCAATCTCATCAAATTTTTTCCAGGTATCTTTAAGCATTTTCTTTCTTCCTAACAGATGTTAATCAAGTTTAACAGTAATATAGTACTTTTAATTTCCTTTGTCAATTTTCAACGCAATCTGTACGTCCTGGTTTTTCCTGGTGGCAAAGATGCCAGCCATGAAGGTAAAGTTATTGAATTAAACGAATTAATTTTGGTTTCTTAAAAAGGCTGGCATCATGTTTTTCAAATAGTGCTAATTTTTTCACACAGCTTACCGAATATTGAGAGGCGAGTAAGAAGACATTTAGAGTTTTGTAAAATGTTCATAGGTGTCATTTCGAATTTCGGTTTATCGGGAGCGAGAAATTTTAAAATCTCAGCAAAAACAAAAGATTTTTCATTATTCCGATTCTCGGGTTCCTCGAAATGACGCTTTAAAACCATGAGCAAAGGAGGTAAGTTGATGAAAAAGCTGGTACTATTTTTAATGATCCTGGTTTTCTCTTTGCAGTTGGGGCATGCGACCACCTACTTTAAAAACTGGGTCAACGGCACAGAAAGCAACACGTTAACGCAATTTGATTTTTACGCCTGGGAGTACGACCTTTCGGTAACTGGCGGTTCGGCCCTGATTTCAATCATGATTGATGTGAATGCCAATCAAACCGTGGATGAGGCGGATGTGTTGTTAATAAGTTTTAAACAAACCGATGGTGAAACCGAGACAGAAGGACCTGGTGATTCAAGTTCTGTGCCCGATGGAATCATTTACACACAGCTGGGCCCTTTTGGTTTTGCTCCGGCTGATTACCTCTTTAAAGTAGTAGATCAGAATGATCAATCGGAAATCGTTGCTCCTTTACACATCGATCCCAAGCCCAATGTAACAGTATGGGTAAACGGCAGCCTGTCCATCGAAGGCGTTACGCCTCCGGATGCAAAGTTGGCCAATTTTATGTTTGAGGCTTCTTCGGAAAATGATGAGCTGGGCATTATTAGTGGCCTGACCGATGAAAACGGGCAGTTTACCATTAACTTACCGGATGAGGCGGTTGGTAAAAATTTTAAAATTGGCTACATGTTTGAATCCCAGTTCCAGGGATATGAACCAGATTCCATTTCCTATCACAACGTGCTCATTCAAAGCGGGGGAAACGGGCCCTTTTTGTTTAATCTTTTTAAGCCTTCGGCCATCATTTTTGGCGATGTCATCGATGAAAATGATCAATTAATTCCTGTTTTAGGATGGGGGAGTATTGAAAATTTACACACTTTTGATGAAATGGAATTTACTATAGTGCAGGGCCATTACCAATCGGCTGTACCTTTTGCAGAAACTGACTCTGTCGATGTTCCGTTCCAGCTCTATTTCTGGTCAGACGAGCTTGTGCCCGATTATATGCTGCCAGTTATGTGGAATAATCCGGATTATTCCTTTAATCTGAGTAAAGGCGATAGCGTACAAAAAAATATCCGTGTGTTTAGCACGGATACCGTGATTTATGTTTATGCGGAAATGGATGGCAACCCCCTACCCTTTGACTATGAAGCCTGGGCCACATCCGAGGTGACAGGGCAATCTTACTCTCATTTTAATGGTCAATTTTTAACTCAGATCCATGTCAGAAATGGCTTTACTTACAATGTGCGTCTGGTGAACACCGATTACGGAGAATTGGAGGTTCCGGAGGGCTATTATCTGGAAGGCGGGAATTGGCGTCCTGCTTGGCCGGGCGATACGGTGCGCTTTAAATTTTTACAAACCAATAGTAAGATTGTAGGACAATTATCGTTTGATGAGGGTGATCCAACCGATGGCAATCTGGAAAGCTGTCAGGTTCAGGCTTTTGCCGACAACTGGTCGAAGTGGTACAATGGGAACATCAACTGGGATTCACTCAAATATAAGATCTCCGTACCAAACGACACGTTCGACGTGCGTTTTCGATGCTGGGACTGGGACTATCTGGCTTTCCCCGATCTTTACGAACATGTGGTTGTGAATAATGGGGTTGTAAATAATCTGAATTTTATTTTGAATTACACCCATGCCATCATTGAAGTCCATTTGCGTAATGCCCATGTGCCTAATCCTGGTGAATATTATGAGCAGATTTCTACACAGGGTCTCTATCCCAATGTATATGTATCTGAAGCCCAGATGCAGAGCGATACCAGTTACTTTTTTAAAGTTTGTGAAGGAGATTGGGTGATTCATGCTCCTTATGTAGGTAACAACTATGTGCCCGAAGTGGATCAGCAAACGATTACCGTTTCGGAAGACAGTTCCTATTATTATGTAGAATTTGTTTACCATCTGGATACCGGGATTGAAAATAGAGCACAGATTCCTGAACAATTTTATGTGAAACAAAATTATCCGAATCCATTCAATCCCATTACGACCATTGAGTTTGGTTTACCGGTGCAACAAGAAGTCACCGTTAATATTTTTAATGTGAACGGGCAAAAGATTAGTCAGTTATTTAAGGGGCCTTTACCAGCGGGCGTACACAAATTGCGTTGGGATGCCCGGAATTTTGCTTCCGGAAATTACTTCTTTCAGGTTCGCACCAGAGACAAAAATATCATCAAACGTATGATTTTGATTAAATAGCTCTCACTCCTCCAAAACAGGCCGTCTATATTTAAAACGGCGGCCTGTTTTTGTTTTAGTTAGTTGTAAGACAGTCGGTTTTATGAAAACAGAGAAATAATCAAAAAGAACTTTGACAGGTTTGTTTTTGCTGTTAAAAAGAAATCAGCGATTTATTTGAGCGTAATGGACGCAAAAAAAAGTCTGATCTGGAAAAAGTTATTGGTCACTTCATATTCCGATACATAAAGAGTAAGAGATTTTATAACTATAAAAAAATCATCATGGACTCAAGACTGTTCCTGCTGAAAAAATTTAAAAATTTCTTTTAAAGTGAACTAAAAAATGAAAAATCAAATTTTCATTGAAACATAAAAGAAATTTTTTACCGAATAAACAAGTAATAGCTGTTTCAGATATTAGCACAAAAATTTTTGCACGCTAAGCCGTTAGTTTTTAAAAAGATTGGGCAAAATTTAACAAAATGCTTGCATCATATTGGCTTTTAATCTATTATTTCAATTTACTTACAGGGGAGAAAGGCAATGGAGTACCGCCAGTTTGACAAATCGCAAGAAAAGGTTTCGCGCCTGGGTATAGGAACCTGGGGCATGGGTAAAACCATGTGGATCGGCGCAGAAGATAAAGAGTCCAAACGTGTGCTTCACAAAGCCATTGAGGAAGGCATCAATTTCTTTGATTCGGCGCTGGTTTACGGCATGGGACACAGTGAAAAACTGTTAGGAGAAGTAGAAAAAGAGGCCGGCAAAGAACTTTTTATCACCACTAAAATTCCGCCGAAAAACTTTCGCTGGCCGGCAAAAGATTCTTACAAATTAAAAGACTGCTTTCCGACAGACTACATTATTAGTACTACGGAACGCAGCCTGCGCAATTTAAAAAGAGATTTTGTTGACCTGCAACAATTTCATGTCTGGTCCGATTCCTGGGCTGAACAGGACGAGTGGAAAGAAGCCATTTTGCGTTTGAAGAAAGATGGCAAGGTGCGTTTTTTTGGTATTTCCATGAATGATCATCAACCAACCAATGGCATTTTGGCTGCTAAAAGCGGTTTGATCGATTCGTTTCAGGTGATTTTCAATCTTTTTGACCAATCACCGATTGATGAGCTTTTTCCTTTTTGTCAGCAAAACAATATTAGCGTCATTGCCCGTGTGCCTTTTGATGAAGGCGGACTCACCGGCAACATCCGGCCAGAGGCCACCTTTCCTAAAAAAGACTTCCGCAATCGCTATTTTCGCGACGATCGCAAAGAACAGGTCTGGCAACGTGTACAGGAAATACAGAAAGACATAGCCGGTGTATGCTATTCCCTGGCCGAAGCAGCGCTGCGCTTTGTCATCTCGTTTGAGGCCGTCACAACGGTCATCCCGGGTGTGCGAAAAATGGAACATTTAATGGCCAACATTCAGGCTGTGAAAAAAGGCGCCCTGCCTGCGGACTTGGTAGAGCGATTAGCCCGACATCGCTGGATCCGTAATTTTTATGAATAACGAAGTTTGATGAAAGGAAGAACATGACCGCTCAATCGACAACTCTGCTAAAAGGCTGGCTTAACCCGGCCTCCCGTTTTTACCGTTTTACGGTTTTGTTTTTTGTCTCCATGTTAACCTTTGGCAGCTATTTTGCCTACGATATTATTGGAGCCATTGCACCGACGCTCATTAAGGATCTCGGCGCCTCACGCGAAACGGTTGGCACACTGTACACGGTTTACAGTATGGCCGCCATTCTTTCGGTGCTGATTGGCGGTTTTTTAATCGATAAACTGGGCACACGCATGGCCAGCATGATTTTTTCTACCCTGGTCTTCCTGGGATCGGCCCTGGTCGCTTTTGGTGGAAGTTTGCCCCTGGTGTTTGCCGGTCGCTTTATTTTTGGGGCTGGTTCGGAACCTCTGGTGGTAGCCCAATCGGCCATTCTTTCGCGCTGGTTTAAAGGAAAGGAACTGGCCCTGTCCTTTGGCATTGCCCTGACCATCAGTCGTCTGGGAACGCTCTTCAGCTTTAATACCGGAGAATTGATTGTGCACCACTTTGGCGGCTACCGTTACGCTTTGATTGCAGCCATGTTGTTTTGTCTGCTCTCTCTGGTCTCCAACATCGTGTACGTTTTCATGGATCGATACGGCGAAAAAGCGCTGGAACTGGAAGAAACCGGCGCTGAGGAAAAACTAGTTTTAAGCGATGTTAAAAAATTTGGCCCGGCCTTCTGGTACATTGCCATGTTGTGCGTCCTGTTCTATTCGGCGATCTTCCCCTTTACAGCTCTCTCCACCGATTTCTTTGTCGATAAGTGGGGTATTGCCCGCGTGGCGCCTACCGGAGGCGGATTTTTCAATCAGGCCTTTAACAACTTTTTACACATGTTCAGCACGGCCGGCGGCATCTCATCGATCATTATCTTTGCCTCCATGGTTCTGGCTCCCTTTGCCGGTCAATTAGTGGATAAAGTGGGTAAACGCGCCACCTTAATGATTTTTGGTTCGCTTTTGTTAATCCCCAGTTACCTGATGATGGGCTTGACGCATATTTATCCGGCCTACTCCATGATGATATTAGGCGCGGCCTTTGTTCTGGTTCCGGCTGCCATGTGGCCCTCGGTGCCGCTCATTGTCAAAAAGGAATTGGTAGGCACGGCCTTTGGATTAATTACCTTTATTCAGAACATCGGGCTGGCTCTCTTCCCCTATCTGAACGGCATGCTGCGCGATAAAACGCACAATTACACAGCGAGCATGCTGATGTTTGCCAGCCTGGGATTATTTGGCCTGCTTTTTGCGCTTTTATTGAAAAAAGAAGATCGAAAATTAGGTGGAATCTTAGAAAGACCCTGAGAAACATTGAAAGTTGGATTGATTTCAGATACACACGGGCGCCTGGCGCCCGAAGTTTTTTCACTTTTTGATGGCGTGGAACTCATTCTACATGCCGGCGATATCGGCAATGACCAGGTGATTATTGAACTTTCTACCATTGCGCCTGTTAAAGCTGTTTATGGTAATAGCGATCACTTTCCGCTGGTTAGCCGTTACAAGCGTATCGAATTTTTCATGCTGGACAAATATTGCGCTTGCTTAACGCACATTGTTAGTTCGCCCAAAACGTTTGCTTTTCAGCTTTTTAAAATGAACAAATGCGCCGATATTGTTATTTTTGGTCACACACACCGGGCGGAACAATCTCGTTTTAAAGATATTTTGTTTGTCAATCCGGGCAGCGCCAGCCTGCCTCGTTATGGAAAGGCAAAATCCGTGGCCATCATGGATGTTTCGAATGAAGATATTAAAGTCGATTTCAAATACTTTTAGGCTAAACGAAAATATCAGGCCTGAGAAAAGATCGTTTCCAGATGAACTTTGAAGTCGGTGACAACGGTGGAGGCGATGGTTCCTTTGCCTTCTGCGCGCTGCTTTAAAACAAATTTTTTGTCTTTAAGAACAAAAACCTCGATACGCTCTTTTTTGGGATCGACAATCCAGTATTCTTTTACGCCAAATTGTTCGTACAACTCCTTCTTTTCTACCAGGTCGTAATAGGCGCTGGAAGGCGATAAAATTTCAATGATCAAGTCCGGCGCGCCTTTAATGTTGTCTTCGGTGATAATTTTGAGATTCTCATCAGCAATAAAGAAAATATCAGGTTGAACCACATTGTGTTCGTCAAGGTAAACGTCACAGGGGGCGAAATAAATCTTACCCATCCTTTTTTTCTCTACAAAGTCTGCGATTAAAAGGACTAATCTTTTAATAATTTCCTGATGGACAATTTTGGGCGCAGGCGTCATAATCAACTCTCCTCTGATCAACTGATAGCGGGAGTCGTCAGCGGGCAAGTTTATATAATCCTGATAGGTAAAAACTTTCTTTTTCGATGCGTACCTGGGCGCTGTTTCTTTGACCGTCATGGAAGTTCCCTCTGTTTGCTGGTAGAATTTAATCAAATAGATCAGTGAAGTAAAGAGTAGAAAAGCCTACATCCCCATAACAATAATAACACCTTGATCAATAATTTTAGTGTAACTATTTTAGAACGGATAAGGACGTTAAGAAATTTTCAAAATTCATTTAATTATGCGCATTAGTGATAATCAACCATGGTATTATTCGATTAAGAACCGAAAATTTCTTTTAATTTTTCTTTCAATCTTTCGCCTCTGATCTTTTTTTCAATAATTTTGCCTTCAGGATCGATCAAAAACGTGGTAGGGTACGATTTTATCTGATAGAGATTTATGATTTCTTTAGACTTTTCTTGCATAATTTGCGGCCATAAAATGTTATGTTGTTCTACAAAGTTTTTAACTTTTATTTGCTCATCGTTGGCAATGCCAATGAGCTTAAAATTTTTACCGGAATAGGTTTGGAAAATTTCTTTTAATACCGGAATCTCGGCTACACACGGTTTGCACCATGTTCCCCAGAAATCCAATAGTACATAGTTCCCCTGTAATTTTTCCAATTCTATGGTATTCCCTTGCATATCGGTTGCCGCGAAGGGGAAGGCCTTTAATCCGGGCGTCGTTCCAAAACCTTTTTCAATTTCGGATTCTTTGATCAGCATTACATATTCTCCGGCCTTTATCACCTTTTCGAAGCGATAAAAGACATCTCCCATTTGTATTTTTTCACCAACGCCAATTTCATTGGAATAGGCATTGTTTCTAAAATCTTTTGAAATTGATTTAACTTTCAACAGTGTAAAATTTCGACAAACCGGTCGCGTGTTGTAAATGGCCAATTCGTATTTTTTCCCGTTTATTTCAAACGTACCGGAACGGTATTCCGCAAAGTTTGTAGCAATTTGTAACGGCAATCTTTTTAGTACGGAATCCGGAAAATTATACGTTGAAAAATCATAATCCACATACAACCAGGTTTTGCCTTTTTTCTTTTGCTCACCGTCAAAATATTCATATTCTATTTCAAAAGGCAAACCGTCGTGGTACCTTCCCCAATAGATTTGCCCCGGAAGTTTCGGTGGAATAATATACGGGGGATCGTCGCTCAGGTCATAATTGTTATTCCGGTCAACCACTACCACAATCTGGCCTTTTTTATTGAACCCGGCAGCGATTGGTATATCTACTTTTAAATAGTCTTCCGAAACAAAACTCATGTCCGGATCAAATTTGCCAAGATTTCTGGTAGACTCAAATCTCTCACGGCTAATCTTTCCCTTTTTAAAACTTTGATAGGCAAATTGTAAAAAATCTACCTCTTCAAATGCAACTAATAAATTTTCAAGGCTATCAGGAATGCCCTTAATTTCAGGCTGTGCCTTGTACCATGGGTTATCTTTTTCCAAAGCTTTTAAAGGATGCACCCCATGTCGGTAAGGGCCAAAACCTTTGTGCTTTTCGGTTTTGACGATAAGCGTGTCGGGCGCTTCGGCTAAAAGAATTGAATAGAAAAATATGGCAATAGAAAGGACTAAATATTTTTTTAACATCTTCCCTTTTCCCACAAAATTGTTTTCAAATTGAATTAATCTGAACTGTCTTTAACGCTTTGTTTGAATCTGAAAGAAAAATCCACATCGGCAATCGAAATGTGAATAATGATGTCATTTAATTCGGCATTTATCGGAAAGAATACATCACCATGAATTTCAAAGCCTGGCGGCAGGGTCGTTTTGCGCAAGGCCTTGTGTTCCCATTGTCTGCGTAATTGATTGATGGAATGCATCTTTTTCTTATGTTCCAGGTCGGTTTTAATATCATTAACATCTCTCTCAAGATCGTTAAGAGAGTCATTTTCTTCGTTCTCTTCGGGTGCGGCTAAATTAGCTATCAATTCCAAAAAAGAACCAAGAGCCTGATTAGCCCGCTCGGTTCTGTTAGAGGCAATTTCACGCGCTTCTTGTTTGTAGATTTTTTCGAGTTTTTGTTCCGGATCAATGGCCTGAGTTCGTTCAACAATAATTTTTTTGTGGAAGAAGACGGCCTTTTGATAATAGAAATTTTCAG
The DNA here is from genome assembly GCF_056497305.1 of Caldithrix sp. Classification (NCBI taxonomy): domain Bacteria; kingdom Pseudomonadati; phylum Calditrichota; class Calditrichia; order Calditrichales; family Calditrichaceae; genus Caldithrix; species Caldithrix sp. The sequence goes on from NZ_JBSMDE010000079.1 coordinate 67,943, forward strand.
GAGCTATCAATACCGGCGTACGTTTTTGGTTCTTAATAAATGCTTTAAATACGTAATAATTTTCCCAGGAGCGATCAAAGGCGATGGCAACTTCTAAACTGTCCTTACGCTGAATTTGGTAATACTTCCCCCATAACCAGAATCCTTGATTTTTGACGGGTTCCAGTACATAAAGCGGCGTTGGCGCAAAATAACAGGATGAAAGGAACAACATTAAAAAGCCAATGAAGATTTTACTTTTCATTTTGTTCTCACTTCTGGATGTTTTTTGTTCGGTAGATTGATTTTAAAATAAATATTACACCTTGTAAAAATCAAGCGAAAATTTTGGAAGCAGAATATGTTCTAGGTCTGTAATAGCGGATGAAAAAAAGACTTAAAAGTGATCAGATTTCTTTAAATACCTGATTAAGTTTAACGTTAAAACCTTTAAGCAATTTTGAGCGGGCTATCTCGTTTTTTTCTGCTCGTTGTAATAAAACAAATTTCTTATTTTCTAACGTAAAAATCTCAATGCGTTTTTTCTTTGGATCGACAATCCAGTACTCTTTTACACCAAATTGTTCGTACAATTCTTTCTTTTCTACCAAATCGTAATAGGCGCTGGAAGGCGATAAAATTTCGATGATCAAGTCCGGCGCGCCTTTAATGTTGTCTTCGGTGATAATTTTGAGATTCTCATCAGCAATAAAGAAAATATCAGGTTGAACCACATTGTGTTCGTCAAGGTAAACGTCACAGGGGGCGTCAAACACTTCGCCGCAACCTTGTGCTGACACATGTGAAATCAAGGCGTGCTCAATCTCTCTTTTTACTCTTTGATGGATAATTTTGGGCGCAGGCGTCATAATCAACTCTCCTCTGATCAACTGATAGCGGGAGTCGTCAGCGGATAAGTTTACATAATCCTGAAAGGTAAAAACTTTCTTTTTCGATGCGTACCTGGGCACTGTTTCTTTGACCGTCATGGATATTTCCTCTGTTTGCTGGTAGAATTTAATCAAATAGATGAGGAAAATAAAGAGTAAAATCGCCTGGCTGAATTGCAGGACAAAACGGAATAAAAAAAGTTTTGACTAAAATCGGGCCTATTTTAAAAGGCAAACAATAAAGTAAAGCTAATCTGGGCGGGTTTTAGAATACTTCCTTCAAAACTTCAATCCCGTTTAGCGGGATGCGAAAATTTTTAAGCGGCCTAATTACAGGGCAATCCCAAACGATTGAGTAGATGATCATTTAGAAATCAAATTTTACAAAGCAAAGATT